>NZ_DJDN01000036.1:96074-118879 GCF_002431095.1 Pantoea sp. UBA5923
CTGCTGCTGCGCCAGCTGCTGGCGAATCGCGTGAATACGGCTGTAGCGACGCGACTGGCCTTCCAGCCAGCGGGCGCGTCGGCGATGCACCTGGCGCAACATTCTCCAGCGTGCCACTTCATTTCTGCTTTTTCTCATCACCTGCTCTCCTGCTTCGACATCACGCGGCCGCATTATAAACATCTTCACGCCAATGCCAACTCGGATCTCTTATCGAACTCCTGCGGCGATTGGGGGTTTCGTTGTCCTCTGTCAGCACGTAAACTTCTCTGACCAAGCGCGAACGGGATGTCCACTTAATGACCACTTTTTACACTTTAATCAGCTGGTTGCTGCTGTTTGGCTACTGGTTGCTGATTGCCGGCGTCACGCTACGTATTTTGATGAAGCGCCGGACGGTCACTTCCGCCATGGCCTGGCTGTTGATTATCTATATCATTCCTCTGGTGGGCATCATTGCATACCTCTCTTTTGGCGAATTGCATCTGGGCAAGCGCCGCGCGGAGCGGGCGCGCACCATGTGGCCCGCCACGGCAAAGTGGCTAAGCGACCTTAAGCAGCGCAGCCATATTTTCGCTACCGAGCACAGCGATGTCGCGCGTTCACTGTTCCAGCTCTGCCAGAATCGCCAGGGGATCGCCGGGGTCAAAGGCAATCAGCTACAGCTGCTCACCAGTTCGGATGACGTTATGCACGCGCTCATCCGCGATATTCAACTGGCGCGCCACAATATTGAGATGGTGTTCTATATCTGGCATCCCGGCGGCCTGGCGGACGAGGTGGCCGAGTCCCTGATGGCGGCCTCGCGACGCGGCGTGCACTGCCGTCTGATGCTCGACTCCGCAGGAAGCGTGACCTTTTTCCGTAGCCCCTGGGTGGGCATGATGCGCAATGCCGGCATTGACGTGGTAGAGGCGCTGCAGGTCAGCCTGCTGCGCGTGTTTCTGCGCCGTATGGACCTGCGCCAGCACCGCAAGGTGGTGCTGATTGATAACTACATCGCCTACACCGGCAGCATGAACCTGGTGGATCCGCGCTTCTTCAAGCAGGACGCGGGCGTCGGCCAGTGGGTCGATCTGATGGCGCGAATGGAAGGCCCGGTCGCAACCACCATGGGCATCGTCTACAGCTGTGACTGGGAGATTGAAACCGGCAAACGTATTCTGCCGCCGCCGCCCGACGGTAATATCATGCCGTTCGAGCGCGAGAGTGGTCATACTGTGCAGGTCATCGCTTCCGGGCCGGGCTTCCCGGAGGATATGATCCACCAGGCGCTGCTGACTGCCGTCTATTCAGCGCGCGAGCAGCTGATTATGACCACGCCCTATTTCGTGCCGAGCGACGACCTGCTGCACGCCATCTGCACCGCGGCGCTGCGCGGCGTCGAGGTGAGTATTATCGTGCCGCGCCATAATGATTCGCTGCTGGTCGGCTGGGCGAGCCGCGCCTTTTTTAGCGAGCTGCTGGAGGCGGGCGTCAGGATCTATCAGTTTGAGGATGGTTTGCTGCACACCAAGAGCGTGCTGGTGGATGGACAGCTTAGCCTGGTCGGGACGGTGAATCTGGATATGCGCAGCCTGTGGCTCAATTTTGAAATCACGCTGGTTGTGGATGACGCGGGCTTCGGCAGTGATCTAGCCTGCGTGCAGGATGATTATATCGCGCGAGCGCGCCTGCTCGACGCAAAGCGCTGGTCAAAACGTGCCTGGTGGCAACGCATTGTTGAACGACTGTTTTACTTCTTTAGCCCTTTACTGTAAAACGAGCGGAAATTGCAACGCGGCCACAGGCAGACAGAACCGATGATGGATTTAAATAATCGCCTTACCGAAGACGAAACGCTGGAACAGGCTTACGACATTTTTCTTGAACTGGCAGGCGACAACCTCGATCCGGCGGATATTATTCTTTTTAACCTGCAGTTTGAAGAGCGCGGCGGCGCAGAGCTGTTCGATCCTTCAGAAGACTGGAAGGAGCACGTCGACTTCGATCTCAACCCGGACTTCTTCTCTGAAGTGGTGATTGGGCTGGGTGAGGCGGACGGCGAGCCGATTACCGATGTGTTCGCGCGCGTGCTGCTGTGCCGCGAAAAAGATCACAAGCTGTGCCATATTCTCTGGCGCGAATAAGCGACCTGACAGTCTGCTATCGCGGATAACAGGGCCGAAAAGCCAGGCGCTCCGACAGAGATGTCTTTGCCCTGTTACACATCAGTTAATAAACGCCGGGCTTCTGCCCGGCGTTTTGTTTACAGCGGATCCACCTTCAGGCAGGAGACCGCATGGCGGAAACTCCCCTCCAGCAGCGGCCGCGTTTTAGCACACTCTGGCCCGGCAATCGGGCAGCGGGTGCGGAACACGCAGCCTGACGGCGGATTGATCGGCGACGGCAGCTCCCCTTCCAGCAGCTGGATCTGCTTGTTCTTCTCCAGATCGGGATCGGGAATCGGCACTGCCGACATCAGCGCGCGCGTATAAGGATGCTGCGGATTGTTGTAGACCGCATCGTAGGTGCCCAGCTCTACCGCATGGCCAAGATACATCACCAGCACGCGGTCAGAGATATGCTTCACTACCGCCAGATCGTGCGCGATAAAGATTAGCGACAGGCCCATCTCGCGCTGCAGCTGCTGCAGCAGATTGACCACCTGCGCCTGAATCGAGACGTCGAGCGCTGACACCGGCTCGTCGCAGATAATCAGCTTCGGCTCCAGGATCAATGCGCGCGCGATGCCGATACGCTGGCACTGACCGCCCGAAAATTCATGGGGATAGCGGTTAATCAGGTTCGGCAACAAACCCACCTTCATCATCATATTTTTGACGCGGTCTTTCACTTCCTGACGCGGCATCTTTGGATGATAGGTACGCAGCGGCTCGGCGATAATGTCGCCGATGGTCATACGCGGGTTAAGCGAGGCCAGCGGATCCTGAAAGATCATCTGAATATCGCTGCGCGCCTTGCGCCACTCCTCTTCGCTCTGGCCGAGCAGATCGCGCCCCAGCCAGGCGACGCGGCCATCGGTGGCCTTTACCAGACCGATAATGGCGCGCGCCAGCGTCGATTTGCCGCAGCCGGACTCGCCAACCACGCCCAGGGTTTCGCCCTCATAAAGACGCAGGCTGACGCCATCCACCGCCTTCAGGGATTTGGGCGGCTGCCAGAACCACTGACGTCCATCTTTAATGTCGAAATGCACCTTGAGGTCGGCGATTTCCAGCAGAACTTTTTTCTCAGCGACGGTACTCATACTAACTCCTCCACCGGCTTAAAGCAGGCGCGCAGGCGCCCTTCACCAAACGGCAGCAGCGGCGGCGACTGGGTGCAGATATCCATCGCATGCGGACAACGCGGCTGGAATGGGCAGCCCTGGGGCAGACGCAGCAGGTTTGGCGGGTTGCCAGGAATGGTGGTCAGGCTTTCGCCTTCGGCGTCCAGGCGCGGTACCGCGCTCAACAGGCCGATTGAATAGGGATGCGCCGGCTGATAAAAGACGTCGCGCGCGCGGCCATATTCCATGGTGCGCCCGGCGTACATTACCAGCACCTTGTCGCAAATGCCTGCGACTACGCCCAGGTCGTGAGTGATCATAATAATCGCGGTATTGAACTCGCGCTTCAGCTCGTTGAGCAGCGTCATGATCTGCGCCTGAACCGTCACGTCGAGCGCCGTGGTCGGCTCATCGGCAATCAGCAGCTTAGGCCGACAGAGCAGCGCCATAGCAATCATTACGCGCTGGCGCATCCCGCCGGAAAACTCATGCGGGAACATTTTCATGCGCTTGCGCGCTTCCGGCATTTTCACCGCGTCCAGCATACGCACTGACTCTTCAAAAGCCTGCGCCCCGCTCATCCCTTTGTGCAGCTTCAGCACTTCCATCAGCTGATCGCCGACGCGCATATAAGGATTAAGCGAGGTCATCGGATCCTGAAAGATCATCGCAATCTGCTCGGCGCGCAGTTTATTTAGCGCTTTCTCCGGCAGGTTGAGGATCTCTTTGCCGTTAAACAGCGCGGTGCCGCCGATGCGGCCGTTTTTCGCCAGCAGTCCCATCAGGGCGAACGCCGTCTGCGACTTGCCGGAACCCGACTCGCCGACGATGCCCAGGGTTTCGCCGGCGCGCAGCGAAAAGTTCAGGTCGTTGACCGCCGTGACGTCGCCGTCATGGGTCTGGAAAGTCACGCGTAAATCCTTCACTTCCAGTAACAGGTCGCTTCCCGCGCGGGCAGCCATTGCTGGCTGAAATTCATGAATAGTCATCGGGAAACTCCTTAGCGATCTTTCGGGTCGAGGGCGTCACGCAGGCCATCGCCGATAAAGTTGAAACAGAACAGCGTCACCACCAGAAAACCGGCCGGGAACAGCAGCAGCCACGGCGCAACTTCCATTGAGTTAGCGCCATCGCTGAGCAACGCGCCCCAGCTGCTCAGCGGCTCCTGGGTACCGAGGCCGAGGAAGCTGAGGAAGGATTCAAACAGGATCATGCTCGGCACCAGCAGCGAGGCGTAAACCACCACCACGCCCAGCACGTTCGGCACGATATGGCGCAGCACGATGCTGGGGGTCGAGACGCCGCCGACGTGCGCCGCTTCGATAAACTCTTTACGCTTCAGGCCCAGCGTCTGGCCGCGCACGATACGCGCCATATCGAGCCATGAAACCATACCGATAGCGGCAAAAATCAGCAGAATATTGCGGCCAAAAAAGGTCACCAGCAGGATAACGAAGAACATAAACGGAAATGAGTTCAGGATCTCCAGAATACGCATCATCACCGAGTCGGTTTTGCCGCCGAGATAGCCAGCAAGCGATCCGTAAAGGGTGCCGACGATCACCGCGATCAGCGCCGAGGCGATACCGACCATCAGCGAGATGCGCCCGCCGATGGCGACGCGCACCAGCAGATCGCGCCCGGACGAGTCTGTACCAAACCAGTGGCCGGAAGTGGTATCCGGCATGGCGGACATCATCCCCCAGTCGGTATCGTCATAGGCGAACTGAGAAAACATCGGGGCGAAAATAACAAATAACGTAATCAGCAGCAGCACCAGCAGACTGATCAGCGCCGCGCGGTTATGAATAAAACGGCGACGCGCATCCTGCCACAGGCTGCGCCCTTCTACCTCCAGCTTTTCGCTGAAGGCATCAAGAGCTTCGCTGTTTTTCTTACTCAACATCATAGCGAGCTCCAGCTTTAGTAACGGATTTTCGGATCGATCACGGCGTAGAGCACGTCCACGATCGCATTGAAAATAATGGTAAGCACCCCGACCAGGATAGTCAGGCTCATGACCAGCGAGTAATCACGGTTCAGCGCGCCGTTCACAAACAGCTGTCCGATGCCCGGCAGACCGTAAATTGACTCAATCACCATTGAACCGGTGATAATGCCGACAAACGCCGGACCGAGATAGGAGAGCACCGGCAGCAGCGCTGGCTTGAGCGCATGGCGCAGCACGATACGTCGCAGCGGCAGGCCTTTGGCGCGCGCGGTGCGGATGAAGTTGGAGTGCATCACTTCAATCATCGAGCCGCGGGTAATACGCGCAATGCTGGCGATATAGGCCAGCGACAGCGCCACCATCGGCAGCAGCATATAGCGCAGCTGTCCGCCGTTCCAGCCGCCGCCGGGCAGCCATTTCAGGGTAATGGCGAAGAGCAGCACCAGCAGCGGCGCCACCACGAAGCTGGGTATCACCACGCCGGTCATGGCGACCCCCATCACCGCGTAATCCCACAGGCTGTTCTGCTTCAGCGCCGCAATGACGCCCGCCGTCACGCCAAGTATCACCGCCAGCACAAAGGCCGCCAGGCCAAGTTTGGCGGAAACCGGGAAGGCGTGAGAGACCAGATAGTTAACCGTGTAATCTTTATATTTGAACGAAGGGCCGAAATCGCCGTGCGCCAGCTGGATCAGATAATCGAGATACTGCTTGCCGATGGGATCGTTCAGATGGTACTTCGCTTCGATATTCGCCATCACTTCAGGCGCCAGCGTGCGTTCGCCGGTAAAAGGACTGCCTGGCGCGAGGCGCATCATAAAGAACGAGATAGTGATCAGCACGAAGAGCGTGGGTATCGCTTCGAGCAGTCGACGCAGGATAAATTTTAACATTGCCGTACCTACCAGGCTTATTGCTTCATAAAGCGTACAAAGTACATAAGGGCGACGCGCCATGCGCCGCCCTTGCCGATAGCCTGTTTGCTATTAGTGTTTGATAATATAGAAATTCTTGTCGAGAGTTTTATCCAGCGGATCTTTCCCGGTATAGCCGCCGACGTAAGGTTTCACCAGGCGCGCGTTCACGTAGTAGTAAACCGGCACGATGGTGCTGTCCTTATCCATAATCTGCTCTGCTTTGGCATAATCCGCCGCACGCGCCTTGTCGTCTGCCGCCTTGATCGCATCGTGGATCACTTTATCAAACTCGGCGCTCTTGTAATGCGACGTGTTGTTGCTGCTGTCGGAGAGCATGGTGTTCAGGAACGACGTCGGCTCGTTATAGTCCGCGCACCAGGCCGCGCGCGCTACGTCGAAGTTGCCCTGATGACGCGTATCCAGGAAGGTTTTCCACTCCTGGTTTTCCAGCTTGATATTGACGCCGATATTCTTCTTCCAGATTGAAGAGGCGGCGATCGCCAGCTTTTTATGCAGATCGGAGGTGTTATAGAGCAGATTGAACGTCAGCGGCTTATCTGCGGTATAGCCCGCTTCCGCCAGCAGTTTTTTCGCCTCTTCGTTACGTTTATCCTGAGACCACTTGAACCAGTCCGGCGGAAGAATATCCATACCGTCTGTCGCTGGTGGCGTATAGCTGTAAGCCGGCAGCTGGCCCTGCGCCAGCACTTTGTTCACGATAATATCGCGGTCCAGACCCAGCTTGAGCGCGGCGCGCACGCGCGGATCGGTAAATGGCGCTTTCTGGTTGTTGATTTCGTAGTAGTAGGTGCAGAGATAGGGATCGACATGCAGCTCTTTGCCGTTTTCGCGCTGCAGTTTTTTGAACAGCTCAATCGGCATGTTGTTGTAGGTCATATCGCTGCCGTTTTCCGAGAAGTAGCGGTTAACGTCACTGACTTCGGAGTTGATCGGCAGGAAGGTGACCTTGTTCAGGACGGTATGGGCGTTGTCCCAGTATTGCGTGTTACGCACCAGGGTAATACGTTCGTTAATCACGTGCGCTTCCAGCTTGAACGCGCCGTTGCCGACCCAGTTCTGCGCCTGCGTCCACTGGTCGCCGAATTTTTCAATCGCCGGCTTATAAACCGGTGACATCACGGCGTTGATCAGCAGCTTGTAAAAATAGGGTACCGGCTCGCTCAGCGTCACCTGCAGCGTATGATCATCCAGCGCTTTGACGCCCAGCTCAGAGGTCGGCTTTTTACCGGCGATAATGTCATCGACGTTCTCAATATGACCATACTGCAGATAGCTGGCGTATGGCGAGGCGGTTTTTGGATCGGCCAGACGCTGCCAGCTGTAAACGAAGTCCTGTGCGGTTACCGGCTCGCCGTTTGACCATTTGGCATTGTTGCGCAGATGGAATGTCCAGACTTTAAAATCTTTGTTTTCCCACTTTTCCGCGACGCCCGGCACCGGGTGGCCGTCGCTGTCGCTGACCAGCAGCCCTTCATAGAGATCGCGCGCCACGTTATCTTCCGGCACGCCTTCAATCTTGTGCGGGTCCAGCGACTGCACTTCATCGCCGTTACCGCGCACCAGCTCCTGCTTCGCCGCCAGTTCGACGCCCGCCGGAACGTTTGCCGCCACTGCATTCCCTGCCAGTGCGCCGATCGCCGCCAGCACGCCAGCGGCAATCAGGCTTTTTTTCGTGATGTTGTTCATTATTACACTCCAGTTTTTTATCTTCACCGAGACGGCAAGCCGTTCCGGCGTCCCCCGTTAGCGGGTTCCTCATTTTGGCTGAGGATAGTCATGTGCCCCGAAAGGCTTCGGCACTGCGCGCGCTTCCCGGCTTATGTTGTCGGGTAAGCCTCAGTGCTTTTTAATGTAGTAATATTTCAAACCGGTCATATCGAGCGGATCTTTACCGGTGAAGCCGCCTGTCCAGGGTTTCACCAGCCGCACGCTGACGCGGTAATAAACTGGCACAATCGCCGAGTCGCTGTCGAGCTGCGCTTCAGCCTGCTGATAGAGAGCGGCGCGCGCCTCCTCGCTGCTGGCGGATAAAGTTTGCGCCAGCAGACGATCGTATTTTTCGCTGTGATAAAAAGCGGTATTAATAGAAGCGTTGCCGATCAACATATTGAGAAAGGTCGACGGCTCGTTGTAATCGGCGCACCATGTGGCGCGTACCACGTCATACTGCGCCTGATGCCGCGTTTCCAGCAGGGTTTTCCACTCCTGATTCTGCAGGCTGACCTGCGCGCCGAGGTTCTTTTGCCACATAGACGCGGCCGCAATTGCCTGCTTTTTGTTTTGATCCGAGGTGTTATAAAGCAGCGTAAAGCGCAGCGGATGCTGTGCATTGTAGCCCGCCTCGGCCAGCAGCTTTTTGGCCGCCGCGTTGCGCTCCGCCTGGCTCAAGGTAAACCACGCCGGTGGCGTCAGCGTTATGCCCGCCGTCGAGGGCGGCGTCAGACTGTAAGCGGGGATCTGCCCCTGCCCCATAATCTTCTGCGTAATAATATCGCGGTCCAGCGTCAGCTTGATGGCAGTACGTACGCGCGCATCGTTAAACGGCGGCTTTTTGTTATTAATCTCGTAATAAAAGGTGCAGAGCAGCGGGCTGACTTTCACCTCATCGCCCAGCTCACTCTGAAGCTTATGGAAAAGCTCAGGCGGCACCACGCTGTTGGTCATATCGGTATTGCCGCTGCGATAGCGGTTAACGTCGTTATGATCCGACTCAATCGGCAGGAAGGTGCCCTGTTCAATCACCGTATGGGCGTTATCCCAGTAGCCCGGATTGCGCTTCAGCACCAGCTTCTCGTTGATCACCCACTCGCTCAGCAGATAGGCGCCGTTGCCGACGTAGTGTTCTGGCCGGGTCCAGGCGTCGCCCCACTTCTCTACCGTCGCCGCATTGACTGGCGACAGCGCGGCATTAGCCAGCATGGAGATAAAATAGGGTACGGGTTCGCTCAGCGTGACCTGCAAATGATGGTCGTCCAGCGCCCTGACGCCAAGTCGATCGGGCGGGGCTTTTCCGGCAACGACCTCATCAACATTGCTGAGATGCGCCGCCTGGAGATAGCTGGCATAGGGTGATGCGGTTTTGGGATCGGCGAGACGTCGCCAGCTGTAAACGAAATCCTGCGCGGTAACGGGCGCGCCGTTACTCCACTTCGCGTTGTCGCGCAGGGTAAAGGTCCAGACCTTTCCGCCCTCGTTTTGCCATGACTGCGCCACACCCGGCACGATATTGCCATCGTTATCGGTGGCAACCAGCCCTTCCAGCAAATTCGCTATGATGCGCGACTCAGGCACGCCTTCGGTTTTCTGCGGATCGAGCGACGAAACCTCTGTGCCGTTGTTAATAACGATATTTTGCGTGGCGGCGAGTTCAGTGCCTGGAGGGACGGTTGCGGCGTGCGCGGCGCCGAACATTATCATTAAGCTGACTGACAGCGGCGTAATCTTCCATTCCATCAAAAAAGTAACCCTTCTCTTTTAAGCCCTTTAGCTCATAAGCAAGAAGCGTTCTCACTTTGAGACCAAATGAAAAACTATTGCGCCGAAAATTAGCAGAACGGTCGACCCGCCGACAAAGTAAAAATAACAAAAATGTTACCTGATTCTCTTTTATCACGTCTGCATGCGGGAGCATAGCGTTAATTTTTATGCAAAAATAAGGTTTATCACGCTGTTTCTAAAGCTATTTATCACATTTCCCGGCTTTACAGGCGCTTTACCTTTCTTTCGCCCTTTAAAATGCGCGACCCTTCTGCATTTTTCATCTTTGTTAAAACAATACGCAAGCAATTGCAGCTTTCGTGCCAGTTTATTGTGTCATTCCTACAGAAGCTGACATTTTATGATGTGAAAATTGTCACAGCGAGATGAGATCGCGCCTGGCGCGACAGGCAGGTTAGTAATTTACTTAATAATTCTGGCAGCCGATTAAGCCGCAGGAATAATTGCATGGTTATGGTGCAATAAAAGGAGCAATTGCACCATTAAGAGACACGGGGGGATTTGCGCAGGAAATTAAGCGCTAATTAATTTACCAGGCCGGGAAACAGCGCTTTGATGCCGGTGACCACAAATTCAATACCCAGCGCCATCAGCAGCAACCCCATAATACGCGTAATAACGTTGATACCGGTCTGGCCAAGCACGCGCACCATCAGCGGCGCGGCGCGAAACAGCAGCCAACAGCAAAAAGCGAACAGCGCAATCGCAACGCTAAAGCCCAGCAGGTTTTGCCAGCTGTGATAGCGGGTGCTCCAGACAATGGTCGAGCTGATAGCGCCAGGCCCAGCCATAAGCGGCAGCGCGAGCGGCACCACGCCGATGCTTTCGCGAATAGCGGTTTCTGATTTTTCCTGTTTGTTCTGTTTGTCTTCGCCCAGCTTGCCGCTGATCATCGACATCGCAATGGTGACCACCAGAATGCCGCCCGCAATGCGGAAAGAATCGATGGAGATACCAAAAATATGCAGGATAGCGTCGCCGAGAAAAAGCGAGGTCCAGAGAATAATGGCGACCGCAAGGTTCGCGGTCATATTGGTTTTGTTACGCTCAGCCGCCGCCTGATAGCTGGTCATGCTGATAAAAACCGGAATAATGCCGACTGGATTCACCAGCGCGAACAGGCCAACAAAGAATTTGATATAGCCCGAAAGATCAAGCAAAGCAGGGTTCACGGTTCGCTCCGATGAGGGAAAAGAAATCGCCCTTAATTTACGCAAAAACCGGACTTTTAACCAGTCGGGGCCACAGAAAATTCTGCTGCATCAGGGCCGCAGAGCGAGTCTGTTACGCCAGCAACGTATCGGGAAGAAGAATAAAACCGTACGGCGCCCGATACTGTGCAAAATTTAGCAAAAATAGCTGCTGAAAGGAGTCAGCTTGGGCTTAAATTGATTTACATCAATATTGATCTACCCCATTCCAGGTAATCTTTTCTCACCGAAACTAAACAGTAAGGTTCTTTGCCAGGGCGAAAACTCTTTCAGTAAGCCGACAAAAATTCTGTCTTTTTGGCTTAAGTCAAAATATTAGCGCAGCATGGCTATAATCAGGACTCCAGGCAGGTTTACTAATAGAGTTTAACTTCCTTCAGGAGAACACCATGGCCGTAACTAATGTCGCTGAACTTAACGCACTGGTAGAACGCGTAAAACAAGCACAGCGTGAATACGCCAGTTTCACTCAAGAACAGGTTGACGCAATCTTCCGCGCTGCCGCCCTTGCCGCCGCTGACGCCCGCATCCCTCTCGCGAAAATGGCGGTCGCTGAATCAGGTATGGGTATCGTTGAAGATAAAGTTATTAAAAACCACTTTGCCTCAGAATATATCTATAACGCTTATAAGGACGAAAAGACCTGCGGCGTGCTGGATACCGACGATACGTTCGGCACCATCACTATCGCTGAGCCGATCGGCCTGATTTGCGGTATCGTTCCAACCACCAACCCGACCTCAACGGCGATTTTCAAAGCGCTGATTAGCCTGAAAACGCGTAACGGCATTATCTTCTCTCCACATCCGCGCGCCAAAGAAGCCACTAATAAGGCAGCAGATATCGTGTTGCAGGCCGCGATTGCCGCAGGCGCGCCTAAAGATATTATCGGCTGGATCGATACCCCGTCCGTCGAGCTTTCAAATCAGCTGATGCATCACCCTGATATCAATCTGATCCTGGCGACAGGCGGCCCCGGCATGGTGAAAGCCGCCTACAGCTCCGGTAAACCAGCAATCGGCGTCGGCGCGGGCAATACCCCGGTCGTGATTGATGAAACGGCTGATATCAAGCGCGCCGTCGCGTCGATCCTGATGTCAAAAACCTTCGATAACGGCGTGATTTGCGCATCAGAACAGTCTGTTATCGTGGTTGACTCCGTTTATGACGCGGTGCGCGAGCGTTTCGCCAGCCACGGCGGCTATCTGTTGCAGGGCGAAGAGCTGAAAGCCGTACAGAATGTTATTTTGAAAAACGGCGCGCTCAACGCGGCAATTGTCGGTCAGCCCGCCTTTAAAATTGCCGAGCTGGCAGGTATCAGCGTGCCAGCCAGCACCAAAATTCTGATTGGCGAAGTGAAGCTGGTTGATGAATCTGAACCTTTCGCCCATGAAAAACTGTCACCGACGCTGGCAATGTACCGCGCCAGAGATTTCGAAGACGCCGTTGCGAAAGCAGAGAAGCTGGTAGCGATGGGCGGTATCGGTCACACCTCCTGTCTTTATACCGATCAGGACAACCAGAAAGCGCGCGTAAACTACTTTGGCGACCGCATGAAAACCGCGCGTATCCTGATTAACACGCCTGCCTCTCAGGGCGGTATCGGCGACCTTTATAACTTTAAGCTGGCACCTTCGCTGACGCTGGGCTGCGGTTCCTGGGGCGGTAACTCCATTTCCGAAAACGTGGGACCGAAACACCTTATCAACAAGAAAACCGTGGCTAAGCGAGCAGAAAACATGTTGTGGCATAAACTTCCGAAGTCTATCTACTTCCGCCGCGGCTCGCTGCCGATTGCGCTGGAAGAGGTGGCCACCGACGGTGCGAAACGCGCCTTTATCGTCACCGACCGCTTCCTGTTCAATAACGGCTATGCCGATCAGGTTACGCGCGTGTTGAAATCACACGGCATCGAAACCGAAGTGTTCTTTGAAGTAGAAGCGGATCCGACGCTGAGCATCGTGCGTAAAGGCACTGAACAGATGAACAGCTTTAAGCCAGACGTGATTATCGCGCTGGGCGGCGGCTCCCCGATGGATGCTGCGAAAATCATGTGGGTGATGTATGAACATCCTGAAACCCATTTTGAAGAGCTGGCTCTGCGCTTTATGGATATCCGTAAACGTATTTATAAGTTCCCGAAAATGGGCGTGAAGGCACGCATGATCGCTATCACCACCACGTCAGGCACCGGCTCGGAAGTGACGCCGTTTGCGGTAGTAACGGATGACGCCACCGGTCAGAAATATCCGCTGGCGGACTACGCCCTGACGCCGGACATGGCGATTGTCGACGCCAACCTGGTGATGGAAATGCCGCGCTCGCTCTGCGCCTTCGGCGGTCTGGATGCGGTCACCCACGCGCTGGAAGCTTATGTGTCGGTACTGGCTAATGAATACTCCGACGGCCAGGCGTTACAGGCGCTGAAGCTGCTGAAAGAAAACCTGCCGGCCAGCTATCGGGAAGGCGCGAAAAACCCGGTAGCGCGTGAACGCGTACACAATGCCGCGACCATCGCCGGTATCGCCTTTGCTAACGCCTTCCTCGGCGTGTGTCACTCAATGGCGCATAAGCTGGGTTCGGAGTTCCATATTCCGCATGGCCTGGCGAACGCGCTGCTGATTTGCAACGTTATCCGCTATAACGCCAACGACAACCCAACCAAGCAGACGGCGTTCAGCCAGTATGACCGTCCGCAGGCGCGCCGCCGCTATGCGGAAGTCGCTGACCATTTAGGCCTGTCGGCCCCTGGCGACCGCACCGCGCAGAAAATCGAGAAGCTGCTGGCGTGGCTGGATGAGATGAAAACTCAGCTGGGTATCCCCACTTCTATCCGCGAAGCGGGCGTTCAGGAAGCGGACTTCCTGGCTAAAGTTGACAAGCTGGCTGAAGACGCCTTCGACGACCAGTGCACCGGCGCTAACCCGCGCTATCCGCTGATTGCCGAGCTGAAACAGATTATGCTGGATACTTTCTACGGCCGCGAATATGCCGAGCCTTTCTCCGACGTGGCGCAGGCTCAGGCCGCACAGCCGGTGAAACTGGAGAAAGCCGAGAAAAAAGCGAAGAAAGCCTGATTATCAACCTGAAAAAAAACCCGCTTCGGCGGGTTTTTTTATCGCTGTTAACCACCTTATTAAGCGGGCTTATGCTGACCGTAGATTGCCGCCAGCGAGCCCTGCTCTATCGCCTGCTTGTAATGTTTGCGGCATACCGAGATATAGCGCTCATTACCGCCGATCACCACCTGTTCGCCTTCGCTGAAGGGGCGGCCTTCGGAGTCAAGCCGCAACACCATGCCCGCTTTTCTTCCGCAGTGGCAGACGGTTTTTAACTCCACCAGCTTATCGGCCCAGGCAAGCAGATACTGGCTTCCGCCAAAGAGCTCGCCGCGAAAATCGGTACGCAGCCCGTAGCAGAGCACAGGAATATCCATATTATCGACAACGTCGGAGAGTGCCTTGACCTGATCGCGCGTTAAGAACTGACACTCATCCACCAGCACGCAGTGCACTGGCTGGCGCGCATGTTCCGCCGCAATCTCCTCATCCAGCCGCGTTTGCGCATTAAACAGCGCGGCAGGCGATGAAAGCCCAATGCGGGAACTGACCTTGCCTGCGCCGAAACGATCGTCAATTTCAGCGGTATAGACCAGCGTTCGCATACCGCGTTCCTGATAATTGTAAGATGACTGTAATAAGGCTGTGGATTTCCCTGCATTCATTGCGGAATAATAAAAATAGAGCTGAGCCATTAGTGTGATTTCTCAAAGCATTGCAAACCGAATGGACGGAATTCTATCACAGTTAAACACAAATTATGGCGGCGATTATTATGCGCAGGCTGTTTACAACTTCGCCAGCCCGAGATAAAAACCGCTTCGTCTCTGCAGAATTTTTTAATCATTAAGCCAGGACTTTATTGTTAAAGAAACTGTCTTACGCCAGTGCGTGGGCTTCGCCTCGCTTGAGATAGTGCGTCTGCTCGCTTTAACGTTTCGGATTTTCATATCGTGCTGATGGGTGAATATCAACCGGCTTACCGTTTCTTTTGATTAAACCTTATGGAGAAAATTAATTATCATTCTTTCCTGTTCCACTTATTTACTATTGCAGTAATTTTTTACCGCCACTATTATTAGCTGGCAGAACACCTCTTCATTAATATATTCAGAGATCAGGACAATGAGCGAAGCACTAAAAATCCTTAATAATATCCGTACATTACGCGCACAGGCTCGAGAGTGTTCACTGGAAACGCTGGAAGAAATGCTGGAAAAACTCGAGGTTGTGGTTAATGAACGCCGCGAAGAAGATACGCATGCGAAAGCAGAAAGTGAAGAACGCACGCGTAAACTTGAGCAATACAGAGAAATGCTGCTGGCTGATGGAATCGATCCCAATGAGCTGTTAAGCACAATTTCTGAAAATAAAGCGCCCGGTAAAACAAAACGCGCTGCGCGTCCGGCTAAATATCAGTATGTAGATGAAAATGGCGAAACCCGTACCTGGACCGGCCAGGGACGTACGCCAGCCGTAATCAAAAAGGCGATTGAAGAAGAAGGTAAACAGCTGGACAGCTTTCTGCTTTAATAACTGACGGTGCTTCTATCATTTGGGTCACACTGGTTGTGTGACCCCCAGATTAATCAGGGAAAGGAAGCGCAGGCTTCCTTTTTTATCAGACGTTATAAAACTCACGATACCAGCTTACAAAGCGTTCCACGCCCTCTTCCACGCTGGTCTGCGGTTTAAAGCCAATCGCCTTGTATAACGCTGCGGTATCCGCGCTGGTCTCCAGCACATCGCCAGGCTGCATAGGCAACAGATTTTTCTTCGCCGTTACGCCCAGCGCCTTTTCAATCGCCTCAATATATTTTATCAGGCTGGTCGGCTGGCTGTTTCCGATGTTATATACGCGATAAGGCGCGGAACTGGTGGCAGGCGAACCCTTTTCCACCGTCCAGCTTTCATCTTTCTGCGGAATAACATCCTGCAGGCGCACAATGGCTTCGGCAATATCATCAATATAGGTGAAGTCGCGTTTCATCTCGCCGCGGTTATAGACATCAATCGCTTCCCCGGCAATCATCGCGCGCGTAAATTTAAACAGCGCCATATCAGGCCGTCCCCAGGGTCCATATACGGTAAAAAAGCGTAAACCGGTAGTGGGCAGCTGATAAAGATGGGAATAAGTATGCGACATCAGTTCATTGGCTTTTTTCGTCGCCGCATAAAGCGATACGGGATGGTCTACGCTGTCATCCGTAGAAAACGGCATTTTGCGGTTCAGTCCATAAACAGAACTGGAGGATGCATAGAGCAGATGCTCAATTTTATGATGGCGACACCCTTCCAGAATATTTAAATGACCAATCAGGTTAGCGTCTGCATAAGCGTGAGGATTATCGATAGAATAACGCACCCCCGCCTGAGCGCCCAGATGAATGACGCGTTGAAAAGCGTGTTGTTCGAATAACGAGGCAATGGCTGCGCGATCCGCCAGCTCCATTTTAATAAACGTGAAGCCAGGGTGCTGAGAAATTAGATCAAGACGTGATTGTTTCAGGCCGACATCATAATAGTCGTTCAGATTATCGATACCGACAATCTGGTGACCGGCGGCCAGCAGGCGTTGAGTAACGTGAAATCCAATAAAGCCTGCGGCGCCAGTCACCAGAATGTTCATACTTCCCTCGTTAATTACGCAATTTGAATAGATGCTCCGCGGCCGATTGCATAATAAACGAAACCGCGTTTGCTGATACGCTCTGGATCATACAGGTTGCGACCATCAAAAATCACGGGTTGTTTGAGGGAATTTTTAATAACGTCGAAGTCCGGCGCACGGAAATTCTGCCACTCCGTACAGATCACCAGGCCATCCGCGCCCTGCAGCGCCGCTTCTTTGGTACCCATCAGCTTCAGATCGCTGCGGTGACCATAGATGCGCTGCGCCTCATCCATCGCTTCCGGATCGAACGCCTGAACGCTTGCGCCTGCTTCCCACAGGGATTCCATCAGCACGCGGCTGGAGGCTTCACGCATATCGTCGGTGTTCGGTTTAAACGACAGACCCCAGAGGGCGAACGTTTTACCGCTTAAATCGTCGCCGAAGTGGCGCTTGATAAAAGTAGGCAGCTTGGTTTTCTGGCTGTCGTTGACATCTTCCACCGCCTGCAGCAGGCGCGGTTTGTAGCCAATCGACTCGGCGGTACGGATCAGTGCCTGAACATCTTTCGGGAAACAGGAACCGCCGTAGCCGCAGCCAGGGTAGATAAAGTGGTAGCCGATACGTGAATCAGAACCGATGCCCTGACGCACTTTCTCGACGTCCGCACCCAGACGCTCGGCAAGGTTGGAAATCTCATTCATGAAGCTGATTTTAGTCGCCAGCATGCAGTTAGCCGCGTATTTGGTCAGCTCCGCGCTGCGGATATCCATCACGATCATACGATCGTGATTGCGGTTGAACGGCTCATAGAGTTCGCGCAACAGCTCTTCGACTTCATCATTATCTGTACCTACCACGATGCGCTCAGGACGCATGCAGTCGTTAACGGCTGCGCCTTCCTTGAGAAACTCCGGGTTGGATACCACGTCAAACGTCAGGCTGACGCCGCGATCGCGCAGGGTCTCTTCCATCACGCGACGCACTTTATCCGCTGTTCCGACTGGAACGGTGGATTTATCCAGCACAACCTTGTGATCCTTCATATGCTGCGCAATGGTACGAGCAACGGCGGTCACATATTTAAGGTCAGCCGAACCGTCCTCATCCGGCGGCGTGCCCACGGCGATAAACTGCATTACACCGTGATTGACGCCCTCTTCCGCATCTGTGCTGAACTTAAGGCGACCGGCCTCATAGTTCGACATAACCAGCGGCGTAAGGCCGGGTTCGAAAATGGGGATGATGCCTTTTTTCAGGTTTTCGACTTTTTTTGCGTCGACATCAATGCAGAGAACGTCATGTCCGACTTCGGCCAACACCGCAGCCTGAACCAGACCGACATAGCCGATACCAAATACAGTGACTTTCATTGAGTTATCCTGTGTTTATGAATTACTTTTTATTGCCAACTGCGCTATCGAGCCACTGAGAAAAATCTTTGCCCAGCACCGGATGGCGAACACCGTACTCAACGAATGCCTGCATATAACCCAGCTTGTTACCGCAGTCATGGCTTACGCCTTTCAGGTGGTAAGCTTCTACCGTCTCTTTCTCCATCAGCATGGCGATTGAGTCGGTCAGTTGAACTTCGCCGCCTGCGCCCGGAGGGGTTTTCGCCAGCAGAGGCCAGATATCCGCAGAGAGAACGTAACGGCCTACAACTGCGAGGTTAGACGGCGCTTCGTTGGCTTTCGGTTTCTCAACCACGCCAACCATCGGCGCGCTGTCGCCCGGCTGCAGTTCAGCGCCCTGGCAGTCAACCACGCCGTAAGCGGTCACGTCCGCTACCGGCTCAACCATAATCTGGCTGCGGCCTGACTCGTCGAAACGGCTCAGCATTTCCGCCAGGTTATCTTTGGTCGGGTTGGATTCATATTCGTCGATAATCACGTCAGGCAGGATCACCGCAACTGGCTCATCGCCAATCAGCGGATGGGCGCACATTACCGCGTGGCCGAGGCCTTTAGCGATACCCTGACGCACCTGCATGATGGTGACGTGCGGCGGGCAGATTGACTGGATTTCGTCCAGCAGCTGACGCTTAACACGTTTTTCCAGCATCGCTTCCAGCTCAAAACTGGTATCGAAGTGGTTTTCAATGGAGTTTTTAGAAGAGTGCGTAACCAGCACAATTTCGTTAATTCCTGCTGCGATGCACTCGTTAACGACATACTGAATTAACGGCTTATCGACCAGCGGTAACATCTCTTTCGGAATCGCTTTTGTCGCAGGGAGCATACGGGTGCCCAAACCTGCTACAGGGATTACCGCTTTTTTTACTTTGGACTTATAGGCAGACATCAAGATACCTCTCTTATAGGCCGTTCAAGTTAATACTTGATATGTCGGTTGAAATTCGGAAATGAGTATATCAGTTACCATCGAACGGATTTATCCTGGAAGGAGTCAATCCGCAGAATTTAAGACTATTACCCAAGTGTAAAGCTAACCTTTGGACCTGTCTTCAGACCCTGACGAAATTAAATTTTTTCGCCTATTCTTCAGTCGCTAACATCAGGCGGATCCTGCCGCCGGCGCCCCAGACGTGGCATTGCCAGTTGTCGGCTCGCTGGCTGATTTGATTAAGGTGGGTGCTTCCCATAGTGCCAAGGGGAACGCCATTACTGAGTTGAATTTGGTGGGCGTGAACATGCAGCGTCGCGTTTAATCCAGCTGAAACCAGAATGAGGTTTTTATGAGTACGATGGTAGTAACCCACCAGCAGCGGAAACTGACCGGTCAGGTTCGCCTGACGCAGCAGTAAATTGACCTGCCGCAAAAGCCCGTTTAGCTCTGGCAATCGCTGCTTCTGACCCGAAAGCTGCTCCTGCAGCAGGCCGTTGAATAAGGCGCGCAGTAACAGCGCGGCCAGCACGCCGTTATCGCCAGCGCGCGTTACGTCAAGGCAGTAGAACGCGAGATCTTTATCTGAGAGCGCCGCAATATCCAGCACCAGCCCCGGCTGTTCAGCCATGGTAAGCTGGCGGTAATTGATGCGACAGCTGGCAACCGTCTGCTGTACCGGCGGCTGAAGCTGCTTAAGCAGTTTTGCCGCGGCGGCCGGGTCGCGCACCAGCGCGTCCCAGTCCTGAAATAGCTGCTCATCCTCCTCCACCTTTGAGGTGAACATAGAAGGATAGAGGCATTCATAGACCGCTTCGCGAAAGCGCTCAAAATTTTTCAACGGCTTAAGCAGCACGTCCTGCACACCAAGGCGCAGCACATGGGCGATATCTGCCATATTTTCGGTGGCTGAGATAATCAGAATCGGCACGCTGTTGCCGCGCGTGCGAATATGCTCCACAAACTGAATGCCGTTCATGCGCGGCATTTCCAGATCGCAGATCACCAAATCCACAGCATGCTGCTGCAGATGACTTATCCCATCAATGCCGTCACCGGCTTCAAACGTACTGGCGCCAAGCGCCAGCAAGAAGTTGTTTACCAGAGAACGGAAAACGACCTCATCTTCGACAATGAGTATCTTTTTGCCGATTAGTGGTTTCTCCATTCTTTCCCCCTGCGTACCAGATCAATCAATAGTGGTTCATAAAACGCAGTTGCGCCTTTCAGAATTAGCCGAAGTAACACCTGTGAATGAACAACCTGATTATCTGTTTCGCACCAGCGGTAATAGTTCATCCATTTTTTTCTCAACGGCGGCCTTGCCTGCCTCGATAGCCTCTTTAGCGCGATGGAAGTCCAGCGTTGAAATCTGCGGACAAAACGGCTGAATCAGGACATCGGGAGGATCGCCTGCCATACGGTTGCGCTTCAGGCGATTTTCCAGCACCTGGATGGATGTCGACATAATCTCCATCGCACCCGGCGTTTGCGTTGCGCGGCGGTGAGTCAAGCCTACCAGCCGCTGACGTATTTTTTTGGCCCAGCTAAGGGCCGCGGCCGAAACCGCTTCGTCGCTGTTTTGCGGCGTCACTGACAGGAGATCCTGCTGCATCAGATGCGCGTCATGCTGGAGATCGACAGCAATAACAATATCCGCGCCAAGCGCTCGCGTAAGCGAAACGGGTACGGGATTCACAACCGCCCCATCTACCAGCCAGTAACCATTGTAGCCGACCGGCGGTAATAAGCCTGGCATACTACAGGATGCGCGCACAGCCTGATGTAGATCGCCTTCGGTCAGCCATAGTTCCCGACCGGTGCTTAAATTTGTCGCCACCACGCCGAAAGGCTTGCCGCAGCTCTCGAGCGCATTATGGGTAATCAGCTGTCGGACATGATTAAAAACGCGTTCGCCGCGCAGCAACCCGCCGCGCTGCCAGGAGAGATCCATCAGGCGAATAACGTCCCAGTAGCGAAAAGCGCTGACCCATTTTTCCATGTGCGGCAGCTTATCGTTCACATACGCTGCACCGACTAAAGCACCAACGGAACAGCCTGCCACCACGTCTATTTCGACGCCTGCTCGCGTCAGTGCGTTAATGACACCAATATGCGCCCATCCTTTGGCTGCGCCTGACCCTAACGCCAGACCAATTTTAACCTTTCTCATTTACCCTCTGCCGCCGACGACTGTGCATAGCTTCACTGCGCCAGGTCGGCTACCATATGGCGTCATCCTATTTTATCGCTCACAGGAGTTATTGTGTCCGAACCCTGTCCTTGCTGCAGCGGGAAGCAGTATAGCCTATGTTGCGCTCCCTTTCTGGCGGGCGAGCAGCTGCCTGAATCAGCTGAGCAGTTAATGCGCTCGCGCTATACTGCTTATGCTATGCAAAACAGCGACTGGCTGATCGCCAGCTGGCATCCGAGCCAGCGTGTACCCGATATGGCGCAGCGATTATCCGAAAGTTTCGCCGGTACCGAATGGCTAAGCCTGAATGTAACCTGTTGTAATCATGGAAGCCATGATAATGAAGCTTTCGTCACTTTTTTTGCGCGTTACCGCGAAAATTCGCAGATACGCGCTATCCACGAGCGTTCTCGCTTTCTTCGCGAGGATCATCGCTGGTACTATGTCGACGGAACGGCGCCTCAGACAGGGCGCAACGATCGCTGTCCATGTGGCTCCGATAAAAAATACAAGAAATGTTGTGGCTGAACAGCATACGGCCCAACGGTTTTACCCAATCGCTTTGACAGGACTCTGATCGAGATGCAAGCGCAAACTATGCAACGAAAAGTTTTACGTACCATTTGCCCTGATGCGAAAGGTCTAATCGCTAAAATTACGAATATCTGTTACAAGCACGAGCTGAATATCGTGCAAAACAATGAATTTGTTGATCATCGCACCGGACGCTTTTTTATGCGTACCGAACTGGAAGGCATTTTCAACGACAACACGCTGCTGGCAGATTTAGACAGCGCACTGCCGACCGGATCGACCCGCGAGCTGAACAGCGCCGGCCGCCGTCGCGTGGTGATTCTGGTCACCAAAGAGGCGCACTGCCTTGGCGACCTGCTGATGAAGAGTGCCTTTGGCGGGCTGGATATGGAGATCGCCGCGGTTATCGGCAACCACGACACCCTGCGTTCGCTGGTTGAGCGTTTCGATATTCCTTTCGTGCTGGTCAGCCATGAAGGCTTGTCGCGCGAAGAGCATGACAACCGTATGGCGGACGAGATTGATCGCTACCAGCCTGATTATGTGGTGCTGGCGAAATATATGCGCGTGCTGACGCCCGCCTTTGTGCAGCGTTACCCGAACCAGATCATCAATATTCACCACTCCTTCCTGCCTGCGTTTATCGGCGCGCGCCCTTATCATCAGGCTTACGAGCGCGGCGTGAAGATCATCGGCGCAACGGCGCACTACGTGAACGATAATCTGGATGAAGGCCCAATCATCATGCAGGACGTGATTAACGTTGATCACAGCTACACGGCTGAAGAGATGATGCGCGCCGGACGCGACGTAGAAAAGAACGTATTAAGCCGCGCGCTTTATAAAGTGCTGGGGCAGCGCGTGTTTGTTTACGGCAACCGCACGATTATTCTTTAAGCGCATCGGGCGCTGAATTGCCTGTGAATTCAGCGCCACGGGCAAAAAGTGGGCAAACGGTTCACATTTTTCTGTTGGGCGCTTTACACCCTGAACGCATTTGGTATGATGCGCCCCGCTTTCAGGCACAATGATTCAGGCCAGTGGTGGGATTCCCGAGCGGCCAAAGGGAGCAGACTGTAAATCTGCCGTCACAGACTTCGAAGGTTCGAATCCTTCTCCCACCACCATCTGAATCACATGTTCGCCTGACCGGTCATTACCAGCATATCCCAGGTGGGATTCCCGAGCGGCC
>NZ_DJDN01000067.1:0-16589 GCF_002431095.1 Pantoea sp. UBA5923
TACGCGAAGCGGGGAAAACGCGGTTGACGATGGGTGAAGTCTACCTTGACATGAAATTTCGCTATTAACTGGTTGAAGAGGCTACGGCTGTTGAGGCTGAATACGCGCGCCTGAGCAAACTGGCTATGTCTCTTCAGGATCGCAACTGCTGGAGCCGCGTGGCAACCGTCTGGCTAAACGCGATGGATGCCACGGCTAAGTCTCGCTTACGTGACCAGGCTGTAGTCCGCCGGCATATGTGCATGCAAAAGGCCAAAGTCTCAAGGCCGAAGCCGAGCGCAGACGCGTGGGGTGGCATCTAATGAAAGCCCATTTACTGCGCCACTTTGAGTGCAACGTAATTTTTTATCAAAGCACTCGCACTGCGGCCCTGATGATCGCCGCGCTGATCGTTACCCTGGCTTGGGAGCTGGCAGCCAAATGACTAACTTAGCAAGAATTTACGACAACAAAGCGAAGACAGAAACCAACATCACAACCCGCAAAACCTACCTTCTGGACGTCGAAGAGCTGTATGTCGAAAGTGGTTACAACATACGAGAAATCGACCAGACCCACGTCGAAGAATTCCGCGACGCCTTTATCGCTGGTGAGCATGTGCCTCCGCTCGCTGTGCAGGTCACTGAGCAGAGCATTAAGATCATCGACGGTCATCACCGTTATCACGGTGCGAAGCTGGCTAAAGAGGCTGGTACGACATTCGCCTGGAGTGCAAAGGCTTCGTTGGCAGCGAAGCAGACCGCATCGCCTTCATTGTCACAAGCAGCCAAGGCCGCGCGCTGGAACCGCTGGAACGCGCCGCTGCGTATCAGCGTCTTGTCAATCAGGGCTGGGAGCCAGCAGAGATTGCGAAGAAGGTGAAGCGCTCAGTTGCAGACGTAAATCACCATCTTGCGCTGCTGACCGTGGGTGACGGCCTGATTGAGATGGTTAAGACCGACGAAGTAGCGGCAACCACTGCAGTTGCACTGGCCCGTGAGCAAGGTGTGCAGGCGTCGAAAGTAGCACAGCAGCAGTTGGAGAAAGTAAAAATTTTTGGCAAGAAAAAGCTCACTCGTGCAGAAGTAATTCCCAAATTTAATTCAATAAAAGCAATAAGGTTGCTCGATATATTGATAAACCAGAAAGTGGACCTTATAGGAGGTAAAAACTGCATCTTACTGGAGATTTCGATATCTTTAGATGTTATGGGGATTATAAATGTCTACGAAGACTTTATTTTAGGAAGATAACATCTAGCTTTTAAAGGAGGCGTGTTAAAAGTATAAGGTGTTTCTAAGCAACACCTTATGCTAGATTAAAATCTAAACTGCTAGTTATGTATTATTTTGTAATTAGTTGTGCTTTCCGAAGGAAATTATCAATCTTAAACTTTTGACTTGGCAAATTCGTTAAAAATTCAAAAGTAGTTTGTTTGCATGGAGGTGACGTTTGCAAGGTTACTATTAGTTTGTCTTGGTCAACATAACCTTTATTGGACCCCCATTCTAAATATTTATTTAAATAATCAGCCTTTTGATGATCGCGTGTGCGGCTAAAATACTTTACGATCGCAATTGGTGTGCCAGTTATCATAATAAACAATCCAATAGCTGGCATAACTGTGACCCAATCAGGCTGATACATATTGGTAAAACCAAACTTGTCATGAATGAAGCCATAAATGGTCGGAATACAAACAGGGATTATACCGATTAGCAGGTAAAGTATAAATATTCCTGCCGGACCTGCAAGACCCAGTAGTGAGAGCGATGAGCTATTATTGGCTACGCTTAGTTGTACACCAGACCAAAAATCCTGTGCCTCAGGGTTGCTCTTGTTAATCCAATTAGGGATATCAAGCCGCTTCAGCCGGTTTAGTTTGTTTTTGTTGCGTAGTGAGATAAGCTTATCTAGAGCATCACTGAGTGCGCTATAGTTAGATGGTTTTTCATCATAAAGATTATCATTAATATTCGCATTGATTCCGTATTGGTTCACAGAATAAGGCCTCCGCCAAAGAAGAAAGCTCCAATAACAAGCATTAAATATCCAATTGTAACTGCAAAGAATGAGTAAATGTTGATGCGTTTGCTAGATGTCGCTGTTATATAATGAGGCTTTCCAGCTTCAGGTGGGTAATTTAAAGCATAAGAAATAACTTCTTCTTGATCGTAATTTGCAATAATACTTTTTACACTTCTGCGTAATAAGTAGAAAATTGTGAGCATTGTGCAACCAATGAAAAGCATGTTTAGGCTCCGGTAGTAATATGGGCTTCTATATCTTATGCCTTTACTGCGTGGCTTTTATCTTTCATGCAGCTTCGAATTTTCAGTTAATCCTTTTGAATGACAATTAACCAAAAGGTTTTAGTCAAATCATCGGTATTTTGTGGAATATGACCAGCTTTCAGGGAATATAAGGCTGTTAAGTCCGATTGTTCCATAACACTAGTAATTTTCCAGCCTGCTTTAGATAAGCTCGGAATGGTGCCGGTTAATCCACTACCGCAGGTAAATGAAGTTTCGTTCGAAAGAGATGATTCTTTGTTAGATTGTAGCAGCGATTTAGTCCGGCAAACATTAGCATCATTTGCATGAACTGTAGCCGCAACCAAGCATAAAGAGAGAACTGATGCCGACAATGATAAGGTTCTAAACATATATGTACCTATGCGCTTTAAAGATAATTTCATTTAATACATGAGGTTGGAGCGAATTATTTTGTTTATCTACAAGCAAATAGTGTTGCAATTTTTGGCTGACATTTCTTGCATGGACAAAGTGCTATATAATTTATACTAAAAAAAATATTAAGTGAATAACTTAATTCATAAATATGTATGAACATACCATTGGTTTTTTACTCTGAAAATCTCTATTTTCTTGAAGTTTAGCTCTAAAAAAATTGTATTAATAGCTTAAAATGAATGATTGTTAACAGATGTCTAGCCACATTCTCAGCTATATTCAAGATCAAACCCACAGGTTATAGTTCGTGAGCGGCCCAAGGGAACAGCCCTATCGCCGCAAAGGTTGCTCCCGTTCATTTGCAGATGAGGGACCGGATAAATAAAATGGTGTGGTGAGAAAGAATGAATCAACTTTTAGTGATTGATCTGGTTTCCGTGCGTCGTGACCAAGATGGACGTTACTGCCTGAACGATTTTCATCGGCAGCTGGAGCTGAGGATCGCCATAGCCCGAACCGCTGGACCCGAACCGAATCCTTCAACAGCCTACTTTCTGAGCTAACGCCAGAAATGGCGTTTGCCCCTGTTGATGTTCAACGCGGTGGCATTAATCCCGGCACCGATGTCTGCAAAGAACTGATATACGCATACGCTATGTGGATTAGCGCGGCGTTTCACCTCAAGGAAATCCGCACCTTCGACTCTATAGCCAGCCAGTCACCACATGGCGGACCGGCTTTCTCCGATCGCATTCAGGCTGGTATTGTCCTGCTAGAGTCGGCAGCTATAACACTAAATCTCTCCAATTCATCAAAGCTGGGCGCTTAATTGCGCCAGCACGTCCGGGTCGCGAGGTGTTGCAAGAGGTCAGAGAGGTCGTCAAAAAGGTTATCAGTCTGGTAGCAGACCCGGAGTCGCCAGAATCATTTATGCTTCGTCCAAAGCGTAAGCGCTGGGAGAGTGAAAAATATACCCGCTGGGTAAAGTCGCAAAAGTGCACGTGCTGCGGTAAGCAGGCAGACGACCCGCACCACATCATTGGACACGAACAGGGAAGGATGGGAACAAAGGCGCATGACTTATTTGTGATATCGCTTTGCAGAGCGCATAACGATGAGTTGCACCGGGACATGAGGAAGTTTGAAAGCAAATACGGCAGCCAGATTGAAATGCTGTTCAGATTTCTCGATCACGCAATTGCAGTTGGCGTAATCGGGGCAGATAAAAAATAAAAGGTGTGGAGATAATTAAATTCGTGACATACCAGATGTTTTGGATAGTTGGGCTGACTGGGCGCGGTCAGAAATTAGTGGCGTTGACTATTCTCCGATCGCAGCAGGTTTTAGAGGCTTATTGCCGCAAAAGTCGAAAATGGAACTTTCTTGTAATGATGATGATGGGCTAATTATCGATTCTTGTCTTTGAAGGCTTAAGGAAAAAAGACCAGATGAGCACAAGTTAATTGTGCTTTATTATCTTTTTAAAATCCCTAAACGTAAAGTAGCTAAGCAATTAAGATGCGATGCAAAATAGTTCGCACCAAGATACAGATGGCTGAAGGGTTTGTTGAAGGATGTCTTTCTTGGCTCGATATTAAGCTTGATATCGAATAGTTTCGAATAAGGCAGCTAGTCCGCCTCTTTTTTGCACTTTCCATAATCTCTTTACGAATTTCATTACTTTCAGAACGGTGTATGAGGAAGCTTTTGAAAGATTGTATTTCATCCATTATGGATTTTATAGACATGAAAGAGGCCAGGCAAGAAAAAATCATTCCGCCTGAAAGTGAAACGAAGTAATTATAATATTTGTGGTTATTCGGAATTGCATAAAAGCCTAATGCGATAACAAGCGAGCATAAGAGGTAGTAAGCGAATAACGCAACCAAATGTCGTGATTTCATGGCAAATATTGGCTTTAACCTGCGTAGTTCACTGCTTCTCAAGGAAGGATGTTCGTTGCTATCTGGTAGCTTAAATAAAGCCTGAATACAATAACCAGCAGGAAAAATCATTAGGCCAATCAATATCCACGGAGTCGGATTTTTAAGAATATTGATCTTAAGTTAAATAGAGTAGAATATAAAAACAATAGCGAAGGCTAATATAAAAAGACTTAAGAATTTCTTAAAGCTCATTCTAGCCTCCGTTGAACTTACTTGCTTTCAATTTCACCTGAGCTAGTCCTAGAGAAAAGCCATTTATGTATCTGTAAATATAAATGGTTTTCGTCAATAAGTTCATTGTTGTATTGGACGCTTATGCTTCCTGAGAGCTTTAAGTCACTAACTTTAATTATTCCACCGCCTTGCAATTGTATCTCAATATCATCGCTATCCGTGTGCCTTAAGCTTGAGGCAAGCGTATCCATTACGCGCTGCCCATCAGATGTTGTTTTTCTCAGGTATGTAATTTCAAGATTTACTTGCAAGTTTGATTCATCTAGGGAATCTTCGAAACGTAAATTATCAAACCAATCTTCTCCAAAAGCCGCTTTTAGAATACTTCCGCCTTTACCTGTTGGCATAAAACGGACTTTTATTACTTTCTCAACCGAGCTAGCAGTTTCTATTTTTTCAAGAAGGTTAGGCGAACTCTTCATCACTACTTCGCCAGCATCATTTTTCGATTTAACCGGTACGCTGCCTAATGCAATTTTTTAAACAGGTGTGGAGTCCATTTTTACAATAACCTCTGCTGAGGGTTTGCCTCGCAACATAAGAGTACTGGTTTCACTAAAAGAGCTACTGTAACTGTGGATTAGCCAACCTAAGTATGTTTCCAGATCTCTGGCTCGAAGAGAACTAGAATTGACAATAACTATATGATTACGAAGAGCGCCGAAGTACAAAATAAAATCAATAAATTCTCGCTTAACCTTCTCTTTGTCTTCAGCAGCTGAGTTTTCCTCACCATCAAGCTTGATTTTTTCAGATGTGATTGCGTTTATGTTGTAGAGCGCAACGTCATCACTAATTGTCATCAGAGCCTGGTTTTTGCCCTGTTCAAACAAAATGAACTAGCCGAACAAAATTGTTTGAAACGTGTTACTTCGGTTAATTAAAAGATATCCACTCTCACTGTCTGAAGGGCTTATCAGCTCTCTACGCATCCCAACTTTTGGCGCAGTTCCATCCTCTAAAAGAATAGATTCGAGAATCTCCTGAAGGTTGGATGAGCAGCTGGATAAACTACCAAGCTTGTAGTGAAAAGATTTATGACAGCTTGTCTTAATCATTTGGAATTCTTCAAAGTGCCACTTAGGATAAAATTTACGTTTAATCAGTCAGACAAGTTGTTATGAGTGCTATCTTTCTGTTAGAAGTGGTTAGAAGAGCTAACGATATAGGAAAAGTTTAAAAAAGCATTAACGCGGTCCGCAAAATGATGTGTATTCTGATAAAGAGTGTTCTTCGCACAGCTATTTATCTATAAAATGCTGCGCCTTAGCAGACTTTTCTTCCACACAAGACCAATGGCGCTTACCGCTACGTGCCACCAGCTTTATTGGCGTATGCACCGTACTGCACACACGAAGAGCCTTTCATATTGTGGAGAGTGCAAAATCAAAAGTTACCGCTTTTGAGATTACTTGAGACATGAAAATTTCCCTGTGCCGACGGGCAGAGTAGTTAACTATGTCTGGCCAGTCGATTACTGCTGCTCAGTATCCAAAACTATATGCGCTGTATGGCTCAAAACTTCCAGACCTTCGCAGCCAGTTTATTCGTGGCTGGGCAAATGACGGGTCTGTGGACGCCGGGCGTGCGCTGCTGGCTTAAAAGGGAGACGCAATCAGGAACATTACAGGTGCGGCTACACCTACAGCGAGACCTGGACTGACCTATTTACAGACCACGGGATTCCAGGGGGCCTTAACTGCATTTGGAGTTACAACAATTCAGCCACTGACAGGGTTTGGCACTTCTACCCCTTCGCAATTTACCGGGATTTACCTGGACGCAAGCAAATCTGTTCCTACAGCCAGCGAAAACCGACCAGTCAACATTGCATTTAACTACATCGTGACGGGCATCTGATGAAAGAGCCACATGCTACTTTTGGCGAAGACGGGAACGCAACCGAGACCGGATTTGCGCACTGCTATTCGTATAGCGGAGAAACTTCAGAGTTTCTGGGTGAGTTTAACTTCTGGACGCTGATTGGCTCTGGAATTCCCGCTAATACAACAATGACGCCCCCGCCAGAAGTGACCACAGGAATGGTTGCGACTTTTAAGGATGGTGACTGGGTGCAGGAGGAAGACCATAGAGGAGAAACGGTTTATTCAACCGATGACCAGTCTTCAGTTTTAGTTAGCAAAATTGGCGATTATCCAGATGGATTCACGCCAATAAAGCCCGCAACTGTTTACGACAAATGGGATGGGACGAAGTGGGAAACAGATGGAGACGCGAAAAAAGAGCGTGACATAGCAGAAGCAAATCGACAGAAGCAGATAGTTTCTGCCGACCATGGCAAACTCAGCTTTTGCTGGGCATCATTACTGATGATGATAAGGCATCTCTTACAGCGTGGATGAAGTATTATCAGTCCGTACAATCAGTTAACACAACTAAAACTCCGAGTATTTCATGGCTAGACAAGCCATAATATTAAGGGCTGGCCTTCCAGCCCATTAATTTAAACGTGTTCATCTAAATTTTTGCCATTTAGCAATAATTTTAAAATAGCGATCTTCCAATATTTATAAATCTCTTTTCAATTATAACCCAAGAAAAAATACCTAGCAGCATTGACGCAGCTATTGAAATAATTGTGTGCTCGTACAGCCCCAAACTAGGTGCAACTCTAGATATAACCTGTTGAGTAGTCCAACCCCATAGATAGATACCATAAGATATGTCATGCTTAGGTTTTAAGTTAAGTAATGGTTTGAATGATGCGATACATAGTAAAATGTAAAAAGATGAAATATAGAAAATGAAAGGATAAAGAACGAATTTAGAAGAATAACATAAAGCCACTATAGATAAAGCAAATAATGTTGCATTTATTCTTATTTTTTCCTTAAATGCTGAGAACAATACTCCGCAAGAGAAACAGTATGCAAGCATCCCCCTCTCCATACCGCGCTCATTAAACACAAGAAAACCATCAGTTTGAAATAGGCTTATGATGCATATAAAGAAAAATGCAATCAAGACAGATGTCTTTTTGTCCAGAAACTTTACAGAGAAGGCAGCAAGAAGAATAGAGTAAGATAACATTTCATATGGTATTGTCCAAATCGAACCATTTATAACTGACGAGTTGTTATCTTCATAGCCAAAAACGCCATTTATTCTATAGTCTGTAATCATAAGCGAGTTGTTAATTAGGTATTTGTATGGCCTGCTTGAATAAAAATATTCACTGATGCTACCGTCAAAGAAGCAAGGGAGGATGAAAAAGCATGTTATCATGCAGAAAAAAACAAGGGCTGGAATGATTCTAAACACTCTTGAAGCAATGAAATGAGACGTGTTTTTATTTAGCAGCAAGGAGTTTGTTACCACAAGCCCGCTTATAAAAAAGAAAATCTTAACAGCGAAAGAGCCAGAATAGTCAAAGGGTAAAAATGAAGAAAAATAATCACTTCCTTTGGCCGTAGGCACGATAACAAAAGAGTGCCCATAAATAACAACTGACGCACATATTATCCTTATGATGTCTAAATTATTTTTATCTTTTTTAAGTGCCTCTGATAGCAACATTTAACTCACCCCTGACAAAATAAATTAATTGGGCGAAAAGGGCCAGCACAATCGACACAATCAGAAATTGAACCGAAAGCATGATAACCATAATGGTTGTTAATGTAAGTTAAATTGCATCAAAATGATAATATTTCGTTAAGTTTTAACATTTAGATTAGACGCTTCACAAGCAGAGCGCCTGAAAAGATTTACAAAAACTCCGGCGACGGGGCAGCTACATGCCGCGTCTGTCTCAGCAGGCTACGGAGTGAGTGATTACAGTTTAGTCATTCACGCCGACACCTTCCCAAAAAATCCCTTTCCCATCATGCTCTTTACAAGAACTTAAAACGCAGCAGCTTGCCAAAAACTTCGCTTGATAGATCTGTATTTATATACAGTTATCTTGGGGGGAACTATTATGCCGCGCGATTACGAAAAAGAAGTAGCGTTCAGAAATGCAATAAAGCAAGACGCGAGAGGCCGCCGTACAGTCACGACTGTCGATTTTGTCCAGGAACTGGCGAAGCTTAACTGGCATTTCTCGCTGAAAGAAGCCAATCGATGGGTTGAGATTTACACATGCACTTTCCGCTACGTTTCAACGCAAGAAGGGGAGAAGCGTACCTTTGAAGTGTTCAACAAGAGCGGGGGCATCTGATGGGATTCCCTTTTCCAGCTGAGGACTATATCCAGCGCAGATTGACTGTAAACGATCTCGTCGTGCACAACCCTTTGTCTACTTTGTTCATTGAACGCGATGAGAGGATGCTTGCTGTTGATCGCGCGGCATGGGTTAAACGGGAGGACAAAGTGGCGCTTGTTTATGACGGAGTGTCCCTGATAGCTCGGACGGGAGACCGTTGTCTCATTACAGACGACGGACAAAAAATCGCGGGGGATGCGCTCGACGGGGTCGTTACACTCGGTAAAGTGACTTACGAAATTATGAGCGTCTGGCGTGATAATGGGCCAGTTTAGCCATGGCATAGAAGCACATTCTCTGACTGGTTTTGCCACCATTTCGCCATAGTTTTGCCATCGTAAAATCCAGGCATAAAAAAAGCAGTCTTAACAGGCTGCTTTATTTGGGAATTTTGGTCGGCACGAGAGGATTTGAACCTCCGACCCCTGATAGCCCATGACAGTGCTGGTCAGTGGCCTAATATTTGGCAACCTTTTTAAGGTTCGAAAAGGTTCTCGATTTTTCGAACGAATTCACGAAAACTCCCAATTCCTTATCTGCACCTAAAAGAAATTTTCCTAATTTTTCAGAATAATGATTATCACCATCAAGCGCTACATGAGCTATTAACCCATCTAAATATATTCTACAGAATAAATATTCTCGCGGGGCATACGGAGAAAGATCGAAATTTTGTATTTCAATTATAGGTGTTCTATTATGCGGCACACCTCTATTACCTATTTGATGCAATCTCACAGGAAATTCTTCTGAGTTTAGCAGGTTCTTAGAAGCAACAGCCAATCTCAGTCTTTCAACTAAATCATGATGCAAAATCACATCACTCATGTCATCCCTTGTCGATGCAGCTGCACGCCAAACGATACTTAGAAAGAAAAGCTTCAAAGCTGAACTGTCAATGTTTTTTAATATTCTTACTCCAAATCCTTCGTCATTAATAGGAATGTACATTTGATTTTCAGCAAGACGATCTTGATAAGTAGGCCATCCGCTCCAAACCAAATGATTCTTTCGCAGAGCCTTTATAGCTTTGTCATCAATATCACGGAGTATTTTTTCACCTTCATCAATAACAAGCTGATTGTCATACCAGCCTTGAAACCTTTTCTTAATAGGCCCTTCTAAGCGCTTTTCTATAGCTCTCTCACCCGTCTTGCTAAGTAATGTTAAAGCCCGAGGGAGTATATGGGAATCAACGAAAGCACCTTTTAAACCAGTCAGTTTGCAAACTCCAAGATTGGCTTTATGCTGTTTTTTCGCCATGAAATTTCCTTTTTAAAAGCTAACTTTAAAAAAGCCTTTGATAAATAACATTGATTTTAAAAGAGTATTAATATGTCTGAGATAGAACATGGCGTCTATAACTCAATATAAATTTTTCAAGAACCTGAAGAGCCAACCATTTCCCTGTGTACATAAATATGTACATATATTGAGATTGTTTCTGGTATTTTTATATAGAAAACAATTTAATAGATTGCTTTAACTATATATCCATTTAACTAAGGGGACGGCGGCGCGCAGTATAGCGTAAAAGCGCCGCAAGAATAACCCAACTGCGGCGCGTTTGCTCATTTCCTCAACAGCTTAGCGCTGCTCTTCCTGCTGCTTCGCTTCACGCTGCTTCGACTTTGCTTCTTCTTTCGCCGCCTCGCTCATATCGTTACGGATTTGCGCATGGCTAATCAGCGCGAAAATCAGCGTGCCGCCGGTAAGGTTGCCGAGCAGCGTCGGCAGCGCGAATGGCCAGATAAACGCCTGCCAGCTAACCTGTCCGGTAAAGACCAGATAAAGGACCTCCACCGAACCCACCACGATATGCGCCAGATCGCCCAGCCCCACCAGCCAGGTCATCATTACGATCACGATAAGCTTGGTGGCGCCCGCCTGCGGCATCATCCAGACCATTGTGGCGATTATCCAGCCGGAGATCACCGCATTGGCAAACATCTCGCCGGGCGTATTTTCCATCACCTTCAGGCTGATGGTGCTAAACGCGTGGCGCGTGGCGTCGTCAAAAATCGGCATCTCCGCAAAGGCGAGCGAGGCGAGCGCGGTGCCGATCAGGTTGCCCAGCAGCACCAGCGCCCACAGCCGCAGCAGCAGGCCGATATTGCCCAGCGTCGGTTTGTGCATCACCGGCAATACCGCCGTCACCGTGTTTTCGGTAAAGAGCTGCTGGCGCGCCATAATGACAATGACGAAGCCAAAGGTGTAGCCGAGGTTTTCCAGCAGAAAAGCGCCGGGCAGGCCGTCGAGATGCACGTGGAAAATCCCTTTCGCCATCAGCGAGGCGCCCATCGACAGGCCAGCCGCAATCGCTGACCAGAGCAGCGCCATGCCGTCACGCTCCAGCTCCTTTTCGCCATCCTGGCGGATCTCTTCATGTATCGCCGCCGCGCGCGAGGGCAGGGCGTCTTCATTTACCTCGATTTCAGTGCCTTGTTCTTTCTCTTCGCTATCGACATCGTTTTCATCCTGGTGAACAGATGGGGAAGGTTTCATGTTTACTCCTTGTTATTATTGCTGCGCGCAATAAGCGTAGTCTGTTTTGGCGGGGGCGAAATGTAACTGGCTTTCCGATGAAGCGTTACAAAGTTTTAACGCTGGCTATTTATTGGGCATATTCGCTGCGGAAGAGGCATAACCATCAAGCCTGGCGCGCCGCGCCGCACGGCATGGGCTTCGGACCATAACAACCTTGTGCTATTATCCTGGCCTCTTTTTACCAGGCGCGACACCTCCTGCATGTTCGAAGTCATTAATCTATCTTGCGTTCGCGACGAACGCATCCTGTTTCAGGGTTTGTCGTTCGAAGTGGCGGCAGGCGATATCGTGCAGGTCGAAGGGCCGAACGGCGCGGGAAAAACCTCGCTGCTGCGCCTGCTGGCCGGGCTGAGTCGGCCGGAGGAGGGCGAAGTGCGCTGGCAAAACCAGCCTGTACGCCAACAGCGCGAACAGTGGCATCAAAGCCTGCTTTTTCTTGGTCATCAGCCGGGCGTAAAAGCGGTACTATCGCCGCTGGAAAATCTGCGCTTTTATCATCCGGACCGCGCCGAATCGCAGATATTCGACGCGCTTGAGTGCGTCGATCTGCTGGGCTACGAAGAGGTGCCGGTGGCGCAGCTTTCGGCGGGACAGCAGCGGCGCGTGGCGCTGGCCCGGCTCTGGCTCAGCGACGCCGCGCTCTGGATTCTGGATGAGCCGCTGACGGCGATAGATAAAGAGGGTGTGGAAAAATTAATGAGGCGTTTTACGCAACATGCCGATAAGGGCGGAGCGGTTATTCTCACCACGCATCAGGATCTGCCAAAAAGCCATGCGCGGGTGCGTAAAATACGGCTTACTGGCGCGGAGCTAATCTGATGACCCTGCGCGTTATTCAGCGCGAGTTGCGCATCGCCTTTCGCAGCGGCGCAGAGGTGGTTAACCCGCTCTGGTTCTTTCTGATTGTGATAACGCTGTTTCCGCTCGGTATCGGGCCGGAGCCGCAGCAGCTGGCGCGCATTGCGCCGGGCGTGGTCTGGGTCGCCGCCTTGCTCTCATCGCTGCTGGCGCTGGAGCGGCTGTTTCGCGATGATTTTCTCGACGGCTCGCTGGAGCAGCTGTTGCTGCTGCCAGCGCCGCTGCCGGTCACCGTGTTGGGTAAAGTGATCGCCCACTGGCTGGTGACGGGGCTGCCGTTGATCCTGCTGTCGCCGCTGGCGGCGCTGCTGCTGTCGCTCGATTTCAACAGCTGGCTGGCGATGGCGCTGACGCTCTTGCTCGGCACGCCGACCTTCAGCTTTCTCGGCGCGATAGGCGTCGCGCTGACGGTAGGGCTGCGGCGCGGCGGCGTGCTGCTGAGCCTGCTGGTTCTGCCGCTGGCGGTGCCGGTGCTGATTTTTGCCAGCGCGGCGATCGACGCGGCGGGGCAGGGCTTGCCGATCGGCGGTTATCTGGCGATCCTCGGCGCAATGCTGGCAGCCAGCGCGACGCTGGCGCCGTTCGCCACCGCCGCCGCGCTGCGTATCGCGCTGCACTGAACCGCACATGCGTCAGACATGTCGGGAATGCTAATTTTTTAACCTGTGAGCAATGCAACATGTGGAAATGGTTACATCAGCTGGCGAGGCCGGAGCGGCTTTATCAACTCTGCGGGCGTTTAATTCCCTGGTTTGCCGTGGCGAGCGCGGCGACGCTGCTGCTCGGCTGGGTGTGGGGCTTCGGTTTCGCGCCGGCTGATTACCAGCAGGGCGATAGCTTCCGCATTATGTATATTCACGTTCCGGCGGCGATGTGGTCGATGGGCGTTTATGCAGCGATGGCGGTCGCCGCCTTTACCGGGCTGGTGTGGCAGATGAAGATGGCCGACCTGGTGTCGACCGCCATGGCGCCGGTCGGCGCGGTCTTTACCTTTATCGCGCTTATCACCGGTTCCGCCTGGGGCAAGCCGATGTGGGGCACCTGGTGGATTTGGGACGCGCGTCTTACGTCGGAGCTGGTGCTGCTCTTCCTCTATATGGGCGTGATGGCGCTCTATCAGTCGTTTGACGATCGCCGCACAGCGGGACGCGCGGCGGGCATTCTGATTCTGGTCGGCGTCATCAATCTGCCGATTATTCACTTCTCTGTGCAGTGGTGGAATACCCTGCATCAGGGATCGTCGGGCATTCTGCAGCAGGCGATCGCGCCGAGCATGCGCACGCCGCTGCGCTGGGCAATCCTCGGCTATCTGCTGCTGTTCATCACGCTGACGCTGATGCGCCTGCGCAATCTCATTCTCTACACCGAACGTCACCGCCCCTGGGTTGCGGAGATCGCTAACGGAGGTCGTAAAGCATGACGCCCGCTTTCTCTTCCCTTTCTGCTTTTTTTGCGATGGGCGGCTACGCCTTTTACGTCTGGCTGGCGGTGATCTGCACCCTTATTTCGCTTGGCGCGCTGCTGCTGCATACGCTGCTGCAGCGTCGCCGCTTGCTGGCCGAGATCCGCCAGCGTCAGTCCAGGGAGCGCCGTATCCGTTCGGCGAAAATGAAACAGGCCGCCGGTGAAGCGGCAGGAGATCCAATGTGAATACCCGTCGTCGTCAGCGCCTGTACGTTGTCATCGCGATACTGGTGGGGCTGGGCCTCGCCACGTCGCTGGTTATGTATGCGCTGCGTTCCAATATCGACCTGTTCTACACCCCAAGCGAAATTCTTTACGGCAAAGGGGAAGATCATCAGAAGCCGGAGGCGGGGCAGCGCCTGCGCGTCGGCGGGATGGTGATGCCGGGCAGCGTGAAGCGCGACCCAAATACGCTTGCGGTCTCCTTTAAGCTTTACGACGCCAACGGCGTGGTGAGCGTCAGCTTCGAAGGCATCCTGCCGGACCTGTTCCGCGAAGGGCAGGGCGTCGTCGCCCAGGGCGTGCTGGAAGAGGGCAATCTGATCAACGCCAAAGAGGTGCTGGCGAAGCATGACGAGAAATATACGCCGCCGGAAATCGAGGATGCGATGAAGAAGAACCACAAGAGCCCGCAGGCGCTGGCGGAACAGGCGAGAACGCAGTCATGATGCCTGAGATTGGAAGTTTTCTGCTCTGCCTGGCGATGGGCATCGCGCTGCTGTTAAGCGTCTATCCGCTGTGGGGCGCGCTACGTCAGGATGGCCGCCTGATGGGGCTGGCGCGTCCGCTGGCGAGCGGGCTGTTTCTTTGCATCGCCGCCGCTTTCCTGGTGCTGGTACACGCCTTTGTGGTCAACGACTTTACCGTCGCCTATGTCGCCGCCAACTCCAATACGCTGCTGCCGGTCTATTACCGCATCGCCGCGACCTGGGGCGCGCATGAAGGTTCGCTGCTGTTGTGGGTGCTACTACTCAGCACCTGGACGCTGGCGGTAGCAATTTTCAGCCGCGGCATGCCGCAGGATGCGCTGGCGCGCGTGCTGGCGGTTATGGGGATGATCAATCTCGGTTTTCTGCTGTTTATTATCCTTACCTCGAACCCTTTTACCCGCACGCTGCCGGACTTTCCCATCGACGGGCGCGATCTCAACCCGATGCTGCAGGATATCGGCCTGATCTTCCATCCGCCGCTGCTCTATATGGGCTATGTCGGCTTCTCGGTCGCCTTCGCCTTCGCCATCGCCTCGCTGATGGCGGGACGGCTGGATACCGCCTGGGCGCGCTGGTCGCGGCCCTGGACCACCGCGGCCTGGGTGTTTCTCACCATCGGCATCGTGCTGGGATCGGCATGGGCCTATTATGAGCTCGGCTGGGGCGGCTGGTGGTTCTGGGACCCGGTTGAGAACGCCTCCTTTATGCCGTGGCTGGCGGGCACCGCGCTGATGCACTCGCTGGCGGTCACGGAAAAACGCGGCACCTTTAAGGCCTGGACAGTGCTGCTTGCGATTACCGCCTTTTCCCTCAGCCTGCTCGGGACTTTTCTGGTGCGCTCCGGCGTGCTGGTATCGGTGCACTCCTTCGCTTCCGACCCGGCGCGCGGCATGTTTATCCTCGCTTTCCTGGTGATCGTTATCGGCAGCTCGCTGTTGCTCTACGCCATTAAGGGCGGACAGGTGCGCAGTCGGGTGCAGAACGAAACCTGGTCGCGCGAATCTTTTCTGCTCGGCAACAACGTGCTGCTGATCGCCGCCATGCTGGTGGTGCTGCTCGGAACGCTGCTGCCGCTGGTACACAAGCAGCTCGGCCTCGGCAGCATCTCCGTGGGCGAACCCTTCTTTAACACCATGTTCAGCTGGCTGATGGCGCCGTTCGCGCTGATGCTCGGCATCGGGCCGCTGGTGCGCTGGCGTCGCGACGAGCCGCAGAAGCTGTGGCGTCGGCTGGCGCTGGCGCTGGCAGTGACCCTGGCCTGTTCGATTCTGCTCCCCTGGCTGCTGCAGGATCGCATCGAGGCGATGACGGTGGTTGGGCTGCTGATGTCGGTGTGGATTATCGTGCTGACGCTGATGGAACTGCACGAGCGCGCCACCCATCGTCACTCCTTGTTGCGCGGCCTGCGTCATCTGTCGCGCAGCCACTGGGGCATGGTGCTGGGCCATCTTGGCGTCGGCGTGACGGTGATCGGCATCGCCTTCAGCACGCAGTACAGCGTCGAGCGCGACGTGCGCATGAAAGCGGGCGACAGCGTCGATATTCACAGCTATCACTTTGTGTTCCGCGACGTGCATAACCTGCAGGGCCCGAACTACAGCGGCGGCGTCGGCATTATCGACGTCAGCCGCAACGGCAAGCCTGAAGCGGTGCTGCACGCCGAAAAACGCTTCTACACCGCTGCGCGCACCATGATGACCGAAGCGGCGATCGACGGCGGCTTTACCCGCGATCTGTATGCCGCGCTGGGCGAAGAGCTGGATAACGGCTCCTGGGCGGTGCGTATCTACTACAAACCCTTTGTGCGCTGGATCTGGTTCGGCGGCGTGTTTATGGCGGTCGGCGGCTTGCTCTGTCTGCTCGATCCGCGTTACCGCTCGCGGAAAAAAGCCGCGCGGGAGGAACGGGCATGAACAAAAAAATCCTCTTTATT
>NZ_DJDN01000067.1:16644-70343 GCF_002431095.1 Pantoea sp. UBA5923
AAAAAGCCGCGCTGGAGGAACGGGCAGGAACAAAAAAATCCTCTTTATTCCGCTGATTCTCTTTTTACTGCTGGCGGCGGCGCTGCTCTGGCAGCTGTCGCGCAACGCCAGCGGTGACGATCCGACGCGTCTTGAATCGGCGCTGATCGGCAAGCCGGTGCCGCTGTTTAAGCTGGAAGCGCTCGATCGGCCCGGCAAGATCTACGACCAGAAGATCCTGAACGACGGCAAACCGATCCTGCTGAACGTCTGGGCGACATGGTGCCCGACCTGCCGCGCGGAGCATCAGTATCTGAACACGCTGGCGGAGCAGGGTATCCGCGTGGTGGGGCTGAACTATAAAGACGATCGCACTAAAGCGGTCGCCTGGCTTAACTCGCTGGGTAATCCTTACGCGCTCAGCCTTTATGACGGCGACGGCATGCTGGGGCTGGATCTCGGCGTCTACGGCGCGCCGGAAACCTTTCTCATCGACGGCAACGGCATTATCCGCTATCGCCACGCGGGCGACCTGAACGCGCGCGTCTGGCAGCAGGAAGTGCTGCCGCTGTGGCGGAAATACAGCAAGGAGGGCGTATGAAACGCGTTCTTCTGATTCTTTGCGGTCTGCTGTTTAGCTTCAGCCTGTGGGCGGCGATCGATACATACCAGTTCGACTCCGTGGCGCAGGAAGAGCAGTATCGCGATTTGACCGGCTCGCTGCGCTGCCCCAAATGCCAGAACAACAGCATTGCCGACTCGAACGCGATGATCGCAGCGGATATGCGCCTCAAGGTCTATGAGCTGATGAAGCAGGGCCAGAGCCGCCAGCAGATTATCGACTATATGGTGGCGCGCTACGGCAATTTCGTTACCTATGAGCCACCGGTGACGCCGTCGACGCTGATCCTCTGGGTCGGCCCGGCGCTGTTCGCGCTGCTGGGCGGCCTGACTATTATCCTGCGCAGCCGCCAGCGTAAAACGCGCAGCGAGCTGGATGATACCGATCAACAGCGCCTTGCGGCGATACTTAAACGCGACGGGAAGCTGAAATGACCGCTTTGTGGCTAAGCATTATTATTCTGCTGGCGGCCGCCAGCGCCCTGTTTCTCGGTGCCGGATGGCGTCAGCGCCAGGCGAGCGAGGCCGATCGCGATCGCCTTAATACCGATTTTTATCATCAGCGCCTGCGCGAGCTGGAAGAGGATGAGGCGCAGGGCGTTATCGGCGAGCGCGCCACGATGGTCAGCGAGCTGCAGCAGACGCTGCTGACCGATATTCCGCAGCAGGGCGCCGCGCCGTCGCGCGCCAGCAGCCGTCTGGGGCTGCTGCCCGGCGTCGTGGTGCTTATCGCCGTGTCGCTCGGCATGTATCTGAAAAGCGGCGGGCTGGCGCAGGTTGCTGGCTGGATGCAGGTGCAGCAGGATTATCCGGCGCTGCGTGCGCGGGTGATGGATCCGCAGGCGAAACCGCTGACTATGGAGGAGCTGGCGCGTCTGCAGCTCGGCCTGCGCACCGCGCTGCAGTCGCAGCCGGACAACCTTAACGACTGGACCATGCTGGGACGTCTCGGCATGGTGCTGAACAACGCCGCCAGCGCCAGCCAGGCGTTTGAGCATGCGCTGCAGCTCGCGCCCAATAACCTCACGCTGAAACAGGACTATGCTGAAGTACTGACGCGCTCCAGCGATCCGCAGGATAACCGTCAGGCAGGCCTGATGCTGCGCGATATGCTGAAAGATGACGGCAATAATCTGCGTACGCTCGGCCTGCTGGCCTTTAACGCCTATGAACAGCAGCAGTATGACCAGGCTATCAGCGCGTGGCAGGCTATGCTGAAACAGATCCCGGCAGAGGATCGACGCCGCGCGATGATCGAGCGCAGCATTGAACAAGCAAAAACCGACGCGGGCCAGCAGAATACGCAACTGGCGCTGACGGTGACGTTGACGCCGGAGGCAGAAAAAATGTTACCGCCGGGCGGAGTAATGTATATTTCTGTTTCTGACGGTGTTTCACCGGTGCCTGTGGCCGTTAAGCGCTTGCCGCTGAGCCACTTTCCGTTATCGCTTACGCTGGATGACAGCAACGCCATGATGCCGGAGCGCCTGCTTTCGGCGCAGCATCAGGTACAGGTTCGGGTGCGTATCTCCCGCGACGGCAGCGCCAGTCCGCAATCGGGCGACTGGTTTGGTCTGAGCGCGTTAACGCCCTGGGACGGTCATCAGCACATGGCTGTGGAGATTAATCAACAGCAGCCCTGAAGCGATACATCATTAAACCGCACAGGGAGATAACAATGGCTTACCGCCTGACCAGCCTGGTCCTGGCCAGTGTCATGCTGGCTGGATGCGCCAGCTCAAAGCCGGACAGCGAGGCGCCTGCGCAGCGCAGCGATCCGCTTGAAGGCTTTAACCGCACGATGTTTAACTTTAACTACAACGTGCTGGACCCATATGTGCTGCGCCCTGTCGCGGTGGCGTGGCGCGATTACGTGCCGGTACCGGCGCGTACCGGTTTAAGCAATTTCCTCGGCAACCTCGAAGAGCCGGCGAGTATGGTGAACTCGATTCTGGTCGGCGAGCCGCGCCAGGCGGGCATTCACTTCACCCGTTTCTTCCTGAACTCGATACTGGGTCTGGGCGGTTTTATCGACGTCGCGGGCAAGGCGAACCCGGAGCTGGCGCGTGAAGTGCCGCACCGTTTCGGCAGCACGCTCGGCCACTACGGCGTCGGCTATGGGCCTTACGTCGAGCTGCCGGCCTACGGCAGCTTTACCATTCGCGAAGATGGCGGCGACTACGTGGATACGCTCTATCCGGTGCTCGGCTGGCTGACCTGGCCGATGTCTGTCGCTAAGTGGACGCTGGAAGGGGTGGAGACGCGCGCGCAGCTGCTCGACTCCGATGCGCTGCTGAAGCAGCAGTCGGATCCCTACGCCTTTATTCGCAACGCCTATTTCCAGCGTCATGATTTTCTGGCGAACGGCGGTCGGCTGAAGCCGGAAGAGAACCCGAACGCCAGCGCGATTCAGGACGATTTAAAAGATATCGACGCGCAGTAACGGCGGCAACAGATGCAATGGCGACCTCAGGGTCGCCATTTTTTTGCGTGCACCGAACGTAAAACGCGAGTGGCATGGGCAGAGGAGCAAAGCGTCCCGCGCCAGGGAAGGCGCGGGCCGAGCTGGCATGGATGCCGCTTTTTGCGTCTTTGCGATCGGCCCATGCCACTCGCGTGGGCTCCCTGCCTGAGTGAAAATGGCGACCCAGAGGTCGCCATTTTCACTCACTTCCGCTATCAGAACTTATAGTTGAAGTTCGCGCCGTACAGCCAGGCTTTACCTACAGAGTTAAAGGTATAAGGGCCTTCTTGCACCGTGACGTGCTGGCCATGCATATAAGAGACGCCCACATCCACTGAGGCATCCTGCGTAAAGGCGTAAGAGGCGCCCGCGCTCAGCCAGAGACGATCCTGGTCCGGAATAGAGATAGAACGCTTGTCAGCCGGAACCGGGCTGTCATCAAAGGCGATACCGGTGCGGAAGGTCCAGTTATCGTCATAGTAATAGGTGGTGCCCAGCGCGATGCGGTAGGCATCCTTAAAGCTCTCATCTTTATAGAACAGCGTCTGACCGCTTGAACCGGTGGCCTTCAGCTCCTGGAACTGGCTCCAGCTGGTATAGGCCAGGCTGTAGTGTACCGCCCACTGCGGCGCCACTTTATGCCAGCCGGACACTTCCCACATTTCAGGCAGGTTTAGCGTCAGCGCGCCCGGAATGGTCGAGCCGCCGGTGGCGTAAGGCAGCCCTAAGTTGAGGCGATTAATGGCGGTAGGCAGGCTGCTCTTATAATCGCCGTCGAAATCGACTTTAACTTCCGAACGATAGGTAAAGCCAAAGCGGTTGTTTTTATCCACTTCATACAGAATGCCTGCGTTCCAGCCGTAGCCCCACTCGTCGCCCTTCAGATGAGCGACCTGAGTATCGGCGGGAATGCCCAGCGCCGCGCCGGATTCGCCCGCGTAGCGCTCAATCTTGGCGCGTGCGTAAACGGCATCAAAACCGACGCCGAAGCTGAAATGCTCGTTAAGACGATAAGCGGTGCTGAGGTTAAAGTTGGCGGTCATCAGATCGGTTTTGCCGCCGTAGCCGCCCGCCGTATAGTCATCGTTGAATTCTGTCGCCAGACCATAGTTTGAGGTTGCGGATGCGCCGACCCACCACTGATCGTTAATTGGCTGCACATAGTGAAGATTGGGGATCCACTGCGTCGGTGCGATATTGCTGGCGTCGAGGCTGCGGCCGGACGAGCTGTTGCCGGAAATATCGACATCGGGATCGATAAAAACCGCGCCGATAGAGAACGCCGGACGATCCATCAACGCCATCGTCGCCGGGTTGCGGCTGGCCGATGCGGCAGTGTCGCCCATCGCGCCTTCACCAGAGTAGGCGCGCCCCAGACCAGCAGAGGAAAATTCGTTAAGCTGAAAGCCCGCTGCGTATACGTGTGAAGAGACAAGCGCCACTGCAGCCGCCACGGCTGACTTTGCGAACAGGTTTTTATGGCTCATGACCACAACCTCATATGAATTATTATTAACTGTAATTGTTACATGGCGTAACAAGGGTCGGCGGATTGTAGGGACTGACCAGAAGCTGACAAATCAGACCAGTGCGGCAAGTATAGGTCTGACCTGTGTAGATGTTGCAATATTGTTTTTAAAATATTTCTGAATTGATCTGCAAAATTTCGATCCGCTTAACAAAACGGGCGGGGTTGAAAGCAGCATAGCGACTCTAATTTGTTTTGGATCAAATTTTATTGTGATATTCGTCACTTAGCGAGACTCTCATGGCGCATTTTTAGCGGCGGGCGTAAAATTCCGGGCGTTAATCCAGATCGCTAACCGCTTTATTCCCAGGAGAAAACAATGACCAATACCATGAATAAATGCAGCGCTAATGAAACTGCCGCCTGCTGTTGCGTGGATGTCGGCACCGTGATGGATAACAGCGACTGTACTGCCACCTGGTCAGAATGGTTTGCGCAGCGTAGCGAAGCCGAAGCGAAACTGGCGAGCCTGACGAAAAAAGCGCAGCAGGTTGAATCCGATCCCTGCCAGATTGACGCCCGTTTCGATGAGCGCGACAACGGCGTACAGCTTGATATCAGTTTCACCTTCGCCTGCCAGGCCGAAACTTTAATTTTTCAGCTGGGCCTGCGCTAAGCCTCTGAACGCCGTTGCTAAACGGCGTTTTTCATTTTCGTGTTTCCCCTCGCACTTTTTTTCTTTCCTGATTGGCGGCACGCCCGCTTGTCGTTAACACTGTGGATCAGGTCAGACCTCTCAGGGCAATGATGCCCGGTCAACTTTCACAGGTGAAAAGATGAGCAAAGCGCAGCCGTTGCTGACGCGTGCGGGCGATCGCATCGCCATCACTCATGGACTTCGCACGCCGTTCCTGCGCCAGGCAACAGGTTTTCACGGCATTCCCGCCGTGGAGCTCGGCCGGATGGTAGTAAGCGAACTGATGGCGCGCAGCGAACTGCCGGTCGAGGTAATAGAGCAGATAGTCTTTGGGCAGGTTATCCAGATGCCGGAAGCGCCCAATATCGCGCGGGAGATTGTTCTCAGCAGCGGGCTGAGCGTGCACACCGACGCCTACAGCGTCAGCCGCGCCTGCGCCACCAGCTTTCAGGCGGTCGCCAACGTGGCGGAGAGCCTGATGGCGGGCACCATCAGAGCGGGTATCGCAGGGGGCGCGGACTCCTCATCGGTGCTGCCGATTGGCGTCAGCAAAACCCTGGCGCGCGCGCTGCTCGACCTCAGTAAGGCGCGCAGCGTCGGCCAGAAGATGCAGATCCTGCGTCGGCTGCGGCCGCGCGATCTGCTGCCGGTGCCGCCTGCCGTCGCCGAGTACTCCACCGGTTTGCGCATGGGCGATACGGCGGAGCAGATGGCGAAAACACACGGCATAACGCGCGCCGCGCAGGACGAGCTGGCGCTACGGTCGCACCAGCGCGCCGCCAGCGCCTGGCAGTCCGGCGTACTGCAGCAGGAGGTGATGCCCGCCTTCGCGCCGCCGTGGAAAGCGCCGATTGAGCAGGACAATAACGTGCGCATGGCGGCGAAAATCGAAGACTATACGCGACTGCGTCCGGCGTTTGACCGCCAGCACGGCAGCGTTACGGCGGCCAACAGTACGCCGCTTACCGACGGCGCGGCGGCGGTGGTGCTGATGAGCGAAGGACGCGCGCGTGAACTGGGCCTCTCGCCGCTGGGCTACCTGCGCAGCTACGCTTTTACCGCCACTGACGTCCAGCAGGACATGCTGCTCGGTCCCGCCTACGCCTCGCCGCTGGCGCTGGATCGTGCTGGCGTCGCGCTTGGCGATTTAACGCTGATCGATATGCATGAAGCCTTCGCCGCCCAGACGCTTTGCAATCTGCGCTGTTTCAGCGACGAACGCTTCGCGCGTGAAAAACTCAACCGCCCGCATGCGCTGGGCGAGGTCAATGAAGAGCGTTTTAACGTTCTCGGCGGCTCTATCGCCTACGGCCATCCTTTTGCCGCCACTGGCGCGCGTATGATCACCCAAACGCTGCATGAACTGCGGCGGCGCGGCGGCGGGCTGGGGCTGGTTACCGCCTGCGCCGCAGGCGGCTTAGGCGCGGCAATGGTTCTGGAGGCGGAATAATGGAGCAGAGCGCTTTCTCTTTACAGATGCGGCAGGATCAGGTCGGCGTCATCGTTATCGACGTGCCGGGCGAAAAAATGAATACGCTGCGCGCGGCTTTTGCGCAGCAGCTGGCGGCGGTCATTGACGAGGCGCGGCGCAATACGCAGCTGGCTGGCCTGGTGCTCATCTCCGGCAAGCCGGATAACTTTATCGCCGGCGCCGATATCAGCATGATCGCCGACTGCCGCAGCGCGCAGGAGGCTGAGGCGCTGGCGCGCCAGGGACAGGAAGCGATGGCGGCGATCGCGGCGCTGCCGTTTCCTGTGGTGGCGGCGATTCACGGCGCCTGCCTGGGCGGCGGGCTGGAGCTGGCGCTCGCCTGCGACGCGCGTATCTGTACGCTGGACGATAAAACCCGGCTCGGCCTGCCGGAAGTACAGCTGGGGCTGCTGCCCGGATCGGGCGGCACGCAGCGTCTGCCGCGCCTGGTGGGTCTGCGACAGGCACTGCCGCTGATGCTGACCGGCAAAACCCTGCGGGCGAAACAGGCGCGCAGGCTGGGGCTGGTGGATGATGCCGTACCCCAGGCGATCCTGCTGGAAACGGCAGTCGCGCGGGTGCTGAAAGGCAGGCACTCTGCCCGCGAACTGCCGCTGCGCGACCGCGTTATGCAGGCGCCGCTGGCGCGCCATGCGTTCTTCGCGCTGGCGCAGCGCGAAACCGCCCGTAAAACACACGGCAACTATCCGGCCGCGCAGCGCATTATCGACGTGGTGCGCACCGGCATCGAGCAGGGCAGTGAGGCGGGACACCGGGCTGAGGCGCGCGCGTTCGGCGAACTGGCGATGACGCCGGAATCCGCCGCGCTGCGCAGCCTGTTCTTCGCCAGTACGGCGATGAAAAAAGAGCGGGGGGCAGATGCCGAACCGCGCGCGCTAAGAGAGATCGGCGTGCTGGGCGGCGGCCTGATGGGCGGCGGCATCGCCAGCGTAACGGCGATTAACGCCGGTCTGCCGGTACGCATCAAGGATATCAACCTGCAGGGCGTCAACCATGCGCTGAAAGCCAGCTGGGATGGACTGAGCGAAAAGGTAAAACGGCGGCATATCAGCGCGGCGCAGCGCCAGCAGCAGATGGCGCGCATCACCGGCGGCATCGATTATCAGGGCTTTGCGCAGCGCGATCTGGTGATTGAAGCGGTATTCGAAGATCTGCCGCTCAAACAGCAGATGGTGCGCGAGGTAGAAACGCACTGTGCGCCGCATACCATTTTTGCCTCTAATACCTCGTCGCTGCCCATTGCGGATATCGCCGCGCAGGCGCAGCGGCCGGAGAACGTTATCGGGCTGCACTATTTTAGTCCGGTGGAAAAAATGGTGCTGGTAGAGGTGATCCCGCACAGCGGCACCTCGCAGCAGACGCTGGCCACCACCGTCGCGCTGGCGAAAAAGCAGGGCAAAACGCCCATCGTCGTGGCGGATCGCGCCGGATTCTATGTAAACCGCATCCTCGCGCCCTACATAAATGAAGCGATGCGCTGCCTGCTGGAAGGCGAGCCCATTGAGCATATCGATCGCGCGCTGGTCAAAGCGGGCTTTCCCATCGGCCCGATTCAGCTGCTGGACGAGGTAGGCATTGACGTCGGCAGTAAGATCACGCCGGTTCTGCATCAGGCGTATGGCGAACGCTTCGCCGCGCCCGCCGCGTTTGAAGCGGTGCTGAAGGACGATCGTAAAGGGCGGAAAAATGGCAAAGGCTTCTATCTGTATGGCGGCAGGCAGCGCGGCAAAAAGCCCGATCCTGCGCTCTATCAGCTGCTGGGGCTGCAGCCTGCGGCGAAACAGAGTGAACAGCAGATCGCCGAGCGCTGCATGATGATGATGCTTAACGAGGCGGCGCGTTGCCTGGATGAAGGGGTAATCCGCAACGCGCGCGACGGCGACGTCGGCGCGGTATTTGGCATCGGCTTTCCGCCTTTTCTCGGCGGCCCGTTCCGCTATATGGACCGGCGCGGTGCGGCAAATATTGTACAAACATTACGCGCGTTAATGGGCCGGTATGGCGATCGCTTCGCCCCTTGCGAGGGGCTGCTGAAGATGGAACAGCAGGAAAGGAAATTTTACATTTCCTGACCGAATGGAATAACCGTACCGATTCAGCGGGTTAGAAAAGCGCCGTCGAAGCAGGCGGCGCGGCGCGTTTCTGAGAAGCGCTTATTTAATAAACAACCGGTTGACTATACTCAAGTCATTGGGGTACAACACAGCGTTCATTCGCAGAATGAAGAGTCAGGCGCCTCCGCGCCGGGCGATATCGACAAACAACAGCGGTGCTTTATGCAAGTTTTTATCATGCGTCACGGCGATGCTGCTCTTGAAGCCGCCAGTGATTCGGTGCGACCTCTTACCCATTGCGGCTGTGATGAATCACGCCAGATGGCGAGCTGGCTTAACAGCCAGACGGTGGACGTAGAACGTGTGCTGGTCAGTCCCTATCTTCGTGCCCAGCAGACGCTGGCGACGGTACGCGAAGCGTTAAATCTGCCGGAGGGGCAGGATATTTTGCCGGAACTGACGCCCGGCGGCGATCCCGGCCTGGTGGCCTGCTATCTGCAGGCGCTGGGGAATGAAGGGGTGAAGTCGGCTATCGTGATTTCGCACCTGCCGCTGGTCGGCTATCTGGTTTCAGAACTCTGCCCGCAGGAAGCGCCGCCGATGTTCGCCACTTCTGCCATCGCCTGCGTGGATTTCGATCCCGCCAGCTGTGAAGGCAAACTGTTGTGGCAGGTCAGCCCCTCTAAACTGGCGAAAGCCATATAATGCCCGCGGGCCGCGCAGACGGCCCATCCCTTCTTAAGGCAGCTCGGGCGGTTGCCACTCCTCAACCTCAATCAGCACCAGCAAGGCCGCGTCGCCGCCAAACATTTTCGGCGCCTGATGAAAGGCCATGACGTAAGGGTGCTGCGCCAGCCAGAGCGGCGTCTGCTGCTTGAGTATATGTTTGCCGTGGCCAGTCATGACGCTGGCGCAGAACAGATGTTCGCGCCGACAGGCGGCGATCAGCGCGCCCAGCTCCTGTTTGGCCTGCTGCTGCGTTAAGCCATGCAGGTCGAGAAAAATTTCCGGCGTATAGTCGCCGCGCCGCAGCTTTTTCAGCTCGTAATGGCTGACGTCGGCGCGTACATAGCGCGTCGCGCCTTCGGTTGCCAGCAACGGCTGAAACTCGTCGGAAAAGTAGTGGCTGTTATCCACCTGTTCGGAAATTAATCGCTTTAGCGGCAGCTCGCGGCTTTTCACCGCGGGTTTATGCACCACGGTGTCCTGCTTTATTTTGCGCGTGCCGCTCATTAGCTGGCGAAACAACGCTTTGTCGTCGTCATTAAGAGGGTTTTTTTTACTCATTTCAGGCGAATCTTGTCTGATAAGGCTGGAAAACAGCGAATGGCGTTACCTTACCGCCCGATCCGCTAATTGTCAGCTTTTTCACCTTGCTGCGCTGAATTCTCCCCGGCTTCATGGCACACTATCGGCCGATTTAGCAATTGGGCCTGCGGAGGGCTACGTGGACAAAATTTTCGTCGATGAGGCAGTCAACGAACTGCACACCATTCAGGATATGTTGCGCTGGGCGGTCAGCCGTTTTTCCGCCGCCGGGATCTGGTACGGTCACGGCACCGACAATCCCTGGGACGAAGCGGTGCAACTGGTCCTGCCCACGCTCTGGCTGCCGCTGGATATTCCGGAAGATATGCGCAGCGCGCGCCTTACCGCCAGCGAGCGTCATCGTATCGTTGAGCGCGTGATCCGCCGCGTCAACGAGCGTATTCCGGTAGCCTACCTCACCAATAAAGCCTGGTTCTGCGGCCACGAGTTTTTTGTCGATGAACGCGTGCTGGTGCCGCGCTCGCCCATCGGCGAGCTGATTGAAAACCGCTTTGCCGGATTAATCCCCGAAGCGCCGCGTCATATCCTCGATATGTGTACCGGCAGCGGCTGTATCGCTATCGCCTGCGCATACGCCTTTCCGGAAGCGGAAGTCGACGCGGTGGATATCTCTTATGACGCGCTGGCGGTGGCCGAGCAGAATATTGAGGAGCATGGCCTGACTCAACAGGTGACACCGATCCGCGCCGATCTGTTCCGCGAACTGCCGCCGTTGAAATATGATCTGATCGTCTCCAATCCGCCCTATGTCGATGCGGAAGATATGGAAGATCTGCCGAACGAATATCGCCACGAGCCGGAACTGGGCCTGGCGGCAGGCAGCGACGGCCTGAAGCTGGTGCGCCGCATTCTCGCCTGCGCGCCTGGCTATCTGAGCGACAACGGCGTGCTGATCTGCGAAGTAGGCAACAGCATGGTGCATATGATCGATCAGTATCCCGACGTGCCCTTTACCTGGCTGGAGTTCGATAACGGCGGCGACGGCGTCTTTATGCTGACGCGCCAGCAGATCGTCGACGCACAACATCACTTTTCTATTTATAAAGACTGAGCGAACGCTTCGTAACAAGGAATCACCATGGCCGGAAACAGCATCGGACAACTTTTTCGCGTAACTACCTTTGGCGAGTCACACGGTCTCGCGCTGGGCTGCATCGTTGACGGCGTGCCGCCTGGCATTCCGCTGACCGAAGCGGATATCCAGCACGATCTCGACCGCCGCCGTCCCGGCACCTCGCGCTATACTACGCAGCGCCGCGAGCCGGATCAGGTGAAAATTTTGTCCGGCGTTTTCGAGGGCGTCACCACCGGCACCTCGATCGGCCTGCTGATTGAAAATACCGACCAGCGTTCGCAGGACTACGGCGCGATTAAAGATCTGTTTCGTCCCGGTCATGCCGATTACACCTATGAGCAAAAGTATGGCCTGCGCGACTATCGCGGCGGCGGCCGCTCATCGGCGCGTGAAACCGCGATGCGCGTCGCGGCGGGCGCGATTGCCAAGAAATATCTGCAGATGAAGCATGGCATCCTGGTTCGTGGCTATCTGGCGCAGATTGGCGACGTGGCGTGCGAGCTGAAAGAGTGGAGCATCGTTGAAGAGAATCCCTTCTTCTGCCCGGACGCCAGCAAGCTGGAGGCGCTGGACGAGCTGATGCGCGCCCTGAAGAAAGAGGGCGACTCTATTGGCGCCAAAGTTACGGTAATGGCGGAAAACGTGCCGCCGGGCCTCGGCGAGCCGGTTTTTGATCGCCTTGACGCCGACCTGGCGCATGCGCTGATGAGCATCAACGCGGTGAAAGGGGTGGAGATCGGCGACGGCTTTGCGGTGGTGAACCAGCGCGGCAGCCAGCATCGTGACGAGATCCGCGCCAGCGGTTTCCAGAGCAACCATGCGGGCGGCATCCTCGGCGGCATCAGCAGCGGCCAGACCATCAGCGCTAACCTGGCGATGAAGCCGACCTCCAGCATCACCGTACCGGGCAACACCATTACGCGCAGCGGCGAAGAGGTAGAGATGATCACCAAAGGACGTCACGATCCCTGCGTAGGGATCCGGGCCGTACCGATCGCCGAAGCGATGATGGCGATCGTGCTGATGGATCATCTGTTGCGCCATCGTGCGCAGAACGCCGACGTTAACAGCACCGTACCGCGCTGGTGACGCCATGAAATCACTGTTTATTCTCTTATCGGCGCTGATCTTCAGCGCCTCAGGGCTGGCCGCGACGCCGTGGCAGCGTATTCAGCAGCCGATCCCGGGAAGCGCGCAGTCTATTGGCTCCTTCGCTAACGGCTGTATCGTCGGCGCGCAGGCGTTGCCGCTCAACGCGCCTAATTATCAGGTGATGCGCCAGGACCAGCGGCGCTATTTCGGCCATCCCGATCTGATCCTGTTTATTCAGCGTCTCAGCACGCAGGCGCACAACCTGCAGCTCGGCAACGTGCTGATAGGCGATATGGGCATGGCGGCAGGCGGGCGCTTCAGCAGCGGGCACGCCAGCCATCAGACCGGGCTCGATGTCGATATCTGGCTACAGTTGCCCAAAACCCGCTGGAGCGCGCAGCAGCTGCTGAAGCCGCAGCCGCTCGACCTGGTGACGGCGGATGACAAAAGCGTGGTGGCGCGTCACTGGCAGCCGGAGATCGACAGCCTGATCAAACTGGCGGCGAAAGATAACGATGTTACGCGCATCTTCGTCAATCCGGCGATTAAAAAGCAGCTTTGCGCCGACGCTGGCGCCGACCGCGACTGGCTGCGCAAGGTGCGCCCCTGGTTCGCTCATCGCGCGCATATGCATGTGCGGCTGCGCTGTCCGGCCAACAGTATCGGCTGTGAAGATCAGCCTGCACCGCCGCCGGGCGACGGCTGCGGTGCCGAGCTGGAGAGCTGGTTCCTGCCGAAGAAACCGGGCAGCGGCGCGCCTGTGAAGCGCGAGCCGCCGCCACTGCCGCAGGCGTGTCAGGCGCTGCTGGATAAACATCTGTTATAAGGGATCTCCATGGAGTGGTTTGTCGTCAGCCCGATGGTCGTCGGGATTCTGTTTCTGGTCGCTGTGCTGGCGGCCTTTATTGACTCCATCGCCGGTGGCGGCGGGCTGCTCACCGTACCCGCACTGCTGGCGGCCGGTCTCTCTCCTGCGCAGGCGCTGGCGACCAATAAGCTGCAGTCAGTGGGCGGCTCTTTTTCCGCGAGCCTCTACTTTGTGCGCCGCGGCGCGGTAAAACTGAGCGAACAGCGGCTCAATATCGCCATGACCTTTATCGGCGCGGTGCTGGGTACCATCCTGATCCAGCACCTTAACGCCGATGCGCTGCGTCAGGTCTTGCCGCTGCTGTTAATCGCTATCGGCCTGTGGTTTCTGCTGATGCCGCGTCTCGGCGAAGAAGATCGCGCGCGCCGCCTCTATGGCTTGCCCTATGCGCTGGTCGGCGGCGGCTGCGTCGGCTTTTACGACGGCTTCTTCGGGCCTGGCGCGGGCTCTTTCTACGCGCTCGCCTTTGTTACCCTGTGCGGCTTCAACCTCGCCAAAGCCACCGCGCATGCCAAAATTCTGAATTTCACCTCTAACTTTGCCAGCCTGCTGTTTTTTATGTTTGGCGGTAAAGTGATCTGGGGAACCGGCTTTATTATGCTGCTTGGTGCCTTCTGCGGCGCGCGGCTTGGGGCGCGGCTGGTACTGAGCCGCGGACAGAAGCTGATCCGCCCGATGGTGGTGATCGTTTCTGCGGTAATGAGCGCGAAGCTGCTGTGGGACGCTCACGGCAGCGCGCTGCTGGCGTGGATCGCCGCGCTGTAATACATTCATTCCCGGCGCCGCGATAATGACGCCGTTTTTACGATGACACCATGAACACGACGCACCATTACGAACAACTGATTACGATTTTCGATAGCTGCTTTCGCGACGAGTTTCAGACCCGTCTAATTAAAGGCGACGACGAACCCATTTATCTTCCGGCAGACGAGAGTTCGCCGTGGAACCGCGTGGTGTTCGCGCATGGCTTTTACGCCAGCGCGCTGCACGAAATTTCTCACTGGTGTATTGCTGGCGAGGCGCGGCGCAAGCTGGTGGATTTCGGCTACTGGTACTGCCCGGACGGACGCGACGCTCAGACGCAAAATCAGTTTGAATCCGTGGAGATCAAGCCGCAGGCGCTGGAGTGGATGTTTTGCGTCGCGGCGGGCTTCCCGTTCAACGTTAGCTGTGACAATCTCGACGGAGATTGTGAACCCGATCGCATCGCGTTTCAGCGCAAGGTCCATGCTCAGGTTATCTCTTATCTGGAGAATGGCATTCCTGCGCGGCCCGCGCGTTTTATCACCGCTCTGGCGGACTTTTATGGCACGCCTGCACTGACGTCAGCACAGTTTCCCTGGCCAGACGATCTGTGATGAGTGCAGACATTATTAAAGAGGAATTGAGATGATCGCAGAATTTGAAGCGCGTATTCTGGCCCTGATTGACGATATGGTCGATCACGCCAGCGATGACGAGCTGTTCGCCAGCGGCTATCTGCGCGGTCACCTGACCCTCGCGGTCGCGGAAATCGAACAGTCGGGCGAGCATACGCCGGAAGCGTTGCAGATCCAGGTCGCCAACAGCCTGCAAAACGCCATTGCTGCCGGCGAGCTGTCGCCGCGCGATCAGGTGCTGGTGGTCGGCATGTGGGACAACCTGTTCCAGCAGGCGCGCCAGACCGCCTGAGACAGCGGGGCGGCGCCATGCCGCCCCGGTACTATTTCCCCGCTTTTTTCCCTTTCAGCAGCTTTCTCACCCAGTAGCGGTTCGGGCTGAGCGCGGCCAGCGTCGCGCCATCCAGCGGCTGCGGTTCGCCGCTCATCTGCGCTGCCAGCACTTCGGCGGCAAGCGGGGCGCTGCACAGGCCGCGCGACCCCAGCGCGCCCAGCAGAAAAAGCCCGGCATAGTGCGGGGCCGCGGCGATGGCTTCGCCGCGCGCGCGCTGCTCTGGAAGATCCGCATAGCTTGCCAGCGTCGCATCGTAGTCGGGCATAGCGCCCGCCATCGGCAGATGGTCGCGCGTGGCGCAGCGCACGCCGATGCGCGCTTCGCCCGCGCTGACGTCCACCTTTTCCGCCCAGCCGCAGCCGGGCAACGAGTGGAGCAGCCGCGTGCGGTTCTGCTGCTGATCCTCTTCACGATAGACGGTCGCGGTATCGCCGCGATGGTAGCTGGCGCCGATGCAGTGGGTGCCGAACTGCGGGCTGACCGGCGTCAGATAGCCGTCGTAGCAGAGTACGGTTTTCAGCGCCTTCAGACCCGGTGTGCTGGGAACATGGCTCACCTGGCCAGAAACCGCATAGGTCGGCAGCTGCGCACTTTGCGGCAGGGCGCTGAGCTGGTAGCCGGTCGCCAGCACCAGGTTCTGGTGCCGCGCCTCTTTACCGTCGGCGAAGCGCAGCGTCCAGACTTCATCCGTTTGCGAAAGCTGCGTCAGGCGGTGCAGCCAGTGAATGCGCAGCCCCTGCGTTTCGCCATGCGCCAGCAGGCCGCTGGTAAGTTCGGCGGGGGAGAGCCAGCCGCCGAGCGGATAGAAAATGCCGCCGACACCCAGCTCGACCTGCGCCAGCGCCTCCGCCTCTTCCGGGCTCACGCCGCGCGCAATCGCCTCGGGCAGCCCCATCGCCAGCATCTGCGTTATTTTGTCGGCGCTTTTCTCATCCCAGCCGAGCTGCAGTACGCCGCTCCAGTGGTGCTCATAGCTTACTGGCGCGGCGTCATACAGCCGACGCGCAAAGCTAAAGGCGGCGGGAAAGAAGCGCGCCAGCGCCGGGTCATGCTGATTCAGCAGCGGATAGAGCGCGCCCTGGCGATTGCCCGACGCGCCCAGCGCAGCAGCCTCATCGGCGCAGTAGAGCGTGACGCGCCAGCCGCGGCGCAGCAGGGTGAGCGCCAGCACCGCGCTCGCTACGCCGCCGCCGACGATCGCCGCCTCGCTTCCTTGCGCGGCGGGACGCGCATACCAGGGCTGCGCGACGGGCAGATCCGGTGCCTGCTTCAGCACGCCGCACAGCATCTCGCGCTTGTGGCCGAAGCCCTTGCGCCGCGTGACCTCAAAGCCCGCCTCCTGCAAACCGCGACGCACGAAACCGGCGGCGGTGAAGGTGGCGAAAGTGGCGTCGGGCCGCGCCAGCTTAGCCATCGCGCTGAACAGCTGCGGCGTCCACATATCGGGATTTTTCGCCGGCGCGAAGCCGTCGAGAAACCAGGCGTCTACCTGGCGAAAGAGGCTGTCATCAAAGGTTTCAATAAGGGGATTAATATCGCCGAGCCAGAGATCGAGCGTGACGCGGCCGCCGTCGAACAGCAGGCGCTGGCAGCCGGGCAGGGCGACGGGCCACTCCCGCTGCAGCTGACTGGCCCAGGGCTGCAGTTCCGGCCAGCGCTGATGCGCCGCTGCTAAATCAGCCTGCGTCAGCGGGAATTTTTCAAAGCTGATAAAGTGCAGCCGCTGCAGCGCGGCGTCAGGCTGCACCTGCTGAAAAGCATCAAACGCCTGCCACAGCGCCAGAAAATTAAGGCCGGTGCCGAAGCCGCTTTCCGCCACGATAAAGAGATCACGCGTATGCCGCGTGAAACGCTCCGGCAGATCGTTGCCGCCCAGAAAGACGTAACGCGTCTCTTTAAGACCGTTGTCATTGGAAAAATAGACGTCATCAAAGGCTCGGGAAACAGGTGTACCCTGTTCATTCCAGCTTAGCTGGGCGTGTTCAACCGGGGAGAATTTCACGGTAAAGGCTCATTTTTCAGGCAATGGCGCGATTTTAGCGACCAGGGTCACATGACGCAAATTTACAAAAGGAAATGGCTGATCGGACTTGTTCGGCGTACAAGTGTAAGCTAGAGTGCACGTCAATCCAAAAAGAAGTGGAATGAGGAATACTGAATGAAACGTGCAGTGATTACTGGCCTGGGGATTGTTTCCAGCATTGGTAATAACCAGCAGGAAGTGCTGGCTTCTCTGCGTGAAGGCCGTTCCGGCATCACCTTCTCTCAGGAGATGAAGGATTCCGGTATGCGTAGTCACGTCTGGGGTAACGTCAAACTGGATACCACCGGCCTTATCGATCGCAAAGTTGTGCGTTTTATGAGTGATGCATCTATCTATGCTTACCTCTCCATGGAAGAAGCGATCAAAGATTCTGGCCTGACCGACGAGCAGTATCAGAGCAACCCGCGTGTGGGTCTGATTGCCGGTTCCGGCGGCGGCTCGCCGCGCTTCCAGGTATTCGGCGCTGACGCTATGCGCAGCCCGCGCGGCCTGAAAGCGGTCGGCCCTTATGTGGTAACCAAAGCGATGGCATCCGGCGTCTCCGCCTGTCTCGCCACGCCGTTTAAAATCCACGGCGTGAACTACTCGATCAGCTCTGCCTGTGCGACTTCCGCGCACTGTATTGGCAATGCGGTCGAGCAGATCCAGCTGGGCAAACAGGACATCGTGTTTGCCGGCGGCGGCGAAGAGCTGTGCTGGGAAATGGCGTGCGAGTTCGACGCAATGGGCGCGCTCTCTACCAAATATAACGACTCGCCGGAAAAAGCGTCTCGTACCTATGACAGCGAGCGTGACGGCTTCGTTATCGCGGGCGGCGGCGGCATGGTCGTGGTTGAAGAGCTGGAGCACGCGCTGGCGCGCGGCGCGCATATCTATGCAGAGATCGTCGGCTACGGCGCGACCTCTGACGGCGCGGACATGGTTGCGCCATCAGGCGAAGGCGCAGTGCGCTGCATGAAGATGGCGATGCAAGGCGTTGATACGCCGATCGACTACCTGAACAGCCACGGCACCTCAACGCCGGTAGGCGACGTGAAAGAGCTGGGCGCAATCCGTGAAGTCTTCGGTGACAACACTCCGGCTATCTCCGCCACCAAAGCGATGACCGGGCACTCGCTGGGCGCGGCGGGCGTGCAGGAAGCGATCTACACCCTGCTGATGCTGGAACACGGCTTTATCGCGCCGAGCATCAATATCGAAACGCCAGATCCGGCGGCGGAAGGGATGAACATCGTCACTAAACCGACCGAAAAAGCGCTCACCACCGTGATGTCCAACAGCTTCGGCTTCGGTGGCACCAACGCGACCCTGACAATGCGTAAGTTCCAGGCGTAATCGCTAAAAATGTTCTATAAAGGGCCGGTCTGACCGGCCCTTTTTCTTTTGTGGGGCAGAAGCAGAGACGTTTATAACAAGGAGCTACGTCCGTCATGACCACAACTGCAACCGAGCCGCATTCGGCTTCCACCTTGCCGCTGGCCTGCTCTTCGCTGGCCGTCTTTATCACCTACCTTACCGCCGGGCTGGCGCTGCCGGTTATTCCGCTCTACGTCCATCAGGAACTGGGCATGAATAACGTGATGGTCGGCGTCGCGGTCGGCATTCAGTTTTTCGCCACGCTGCTGACGCGCGGCTTTGCCGGGCGCCGCGCCGATCGGCACGGCGCGAAGCGCACCACGCAGCAGGGGATGCTGGCGATTATGCTGGTGGGCGTCGCCTATCTTGCCGCCGCGCTGCTGCCGGTTCCGGCGCTGATTAAGTTCGCGCTGCTGGCGCTGGGGCGTCTGCTGCTCGGCTTCGGCGAAAGTTTTCTGCTTACCGGCAACCTGACCTGGGGGCTGGGACTGGTCGGTGCGAAGCGATCCGGGCTGGTGATGTCATGGAACGGCATGGCGATCTACGGCGCGCTGGCCGCCGGGGCGCCGCTCGGCCTGCTGCTGCACCAGCACGGCGGCTTTGCGCTGCTGGGCGCGGTCGCCACGGCGCTGCCGCTGGCGGCGCTGGCGCTCAACAGCGGTATCCGCCCGGTGCCGGTGATGGGCGGCGAGCGGCCTTCGCTGTTCAGCGTGATCCGCGCTGTGCTCCAGCCGGGCCTGGCGCTGGCGCTGCAGGGCGTCGGCTTTGCGGTGATCGGCACCTTCACTTCGCTCTATTTTGCCGTCCAGCACTGGGGCAACGCGGGCTTTACCCTGACGGCGTTCGGCGTCGCCTTTGTGCTGGTGCGCCTGATTTTCGGCGGTACGCCTGACCGCCACGGCGGCATCCGCGTCGCGCTGATCTCGCTGCTGGTGGAGGCGGCGGGTCTGCTGCTGCTGGCGTTTGCCGTCAATGGCTGGATGGCGCTGATCGGCGCTGCGCTGACCGGCTGCGGCTGCTCGCTGATTTTCCCGGCGCTTGGCGTCGAGGTAGTGAAACGCGTCTCGCCGCAGGTGCGCGGTACGGCGCTGGGAGGCTTCTCCGCTTTTCAGGATGTTGCCTACGGCGCCAGCGGGCCGATTGCCGGACTCATCGCAACCGCGCTCGGCTACGGCTCAGTCTACCTGGCGGGCGCCTGCTGCGCGCTGCTGGGCATAGTCGTTACCTGGCGCTTTTCCCGTCGCGCCTGAACAGCGCGGCCAGCTTCGCGCAGCCTGAGGCGATTTCGCCGGGCGCCAGCGCGGAAAACCCAAGGATCCAGCCTGGCTGCGCTGGCGTATCGATCGCCAGCGGGCTGAGGCGCGGCAGCGTCAACCCGTCTCTTTCCGCCTGCGCGGTCAGCGCCGCCTCATCTTCGCCTGCGCTGAGCCTGACCGTTAACTGCAGCCCACCGGGTGAGGCTGTCGGCGTCAGCCAGGGCGAAAGGGGCTGCAGCCGCGCCAGCAGCAGGTCGCGGCGGCTGCGATAGAGCTGACGCATCAGCCGCAGGTGGCTGGCGAAATGTCCCTGCTGCAAAAAGGCTGCCGTCACCGCCTGCGGTAGCAGAGCGCTGTGCCCATCCATCACGCTGCGCGCCTGACCGAGCGGGGCCACCAGCGCGGGCGGCACCACCATCCACGCCAGCCGCAGCGAGGGAAAAAGCGATTTGGAAAAGGTGCCCAGCGCGATCACCCGGCCATGACGATCCAGCCCCTGCATGGCGGGCGTCGGCCGATCGTCATAGTGAAACTCGCTGTCATAGTCATCCTCAATAATCCAGCTGCCGTGGCGCTGCGCCCACGCCAGCCATGCAAGGCGGCGCGGCAGGCTCATCGCGACGCCGCCAGGGTAGTGGTGCGACGGGGTCAGGTAGAGCAGCTTCGCCGCGCCGCTCTGCAGTTGCGCGCCTTCGCTATCCAGCGGCACGCCGCGGCAGCGCGCGCCAGCCGCCACAAAGGCGTTGCGCGCGCCGGGATAGCCGGGCGTCTCCAGCCACACCTCATCGCCGGGATCGAGAAACATCATCGCCAGCAGCTGTAACGCCTGCTGCGAGCTGGTCAGAATAATCACCTGCTCCGGACGGCAGCGCATTCCGCGCGACAGCGCCAGATAGTCCGCCACCGCGCTGCGCAGCGGCAGATAACCGAGCGGATCGCCGTAGCCCATCAGTTGACTTCCCTCGGCGCGCTGCACGCTGGCGCTCAGCCGCCGCCACAGGCGGTGTGGAAACGCGCGCAGCTCCGGCGAACCGGCGGCGAAAGCGTGGGGGAAGGGGGGATCCTGGCAGCCGCCGGTAGCGATAACCGCGCTGCCGCGCGAGGAGAAGCGCGGCAGCTCCGCAGGCGCGGCGCGCGGCGTCTGCGGAGGCATCACGATGGCGACAAAGGTGCCGCGGCCGACCTCGCGGCTGAGATACCCCTCGCTTTCCAGCTGCGCATAGGCCGCCTCCACCGTTACGCGCGACAGGCCGAGATCGCCCGCCAGCTGGCGCGTCGACGGCACTTTTTGCCCGAAGCTGAGATGGCCTGCGGCAATCGCCTGGCGCAGCGTGGCGCACAGGCGTTCGCGCAGCCCGCCCTGCGCGTGATGGCTGAAAAGCGTCAGCAGCGGCGTACTCATAATGGTCTTATCTCATCGTGGATATGGGTCTCAGGGAGCAGTCCACTTTGCCGTAAACTGACCGCATACCACAACAGGAGAATAACTATGTCACAGGTTCTACGTTTCCCGCCGCCGTCGCCGCAGCAAAGCCTCGACTATCTGCAAAACAAACTTGCCTGGTACGCCGACGCCTGGGATGTCGCGGACGATCTGGCTCATCAGGTAACGGATATCGTGGTGATTGACGCGCGTTCGCCGGAAGCCTACCGCGCGGGGCATATTTGCGGCGCCCTGAGTTTTCCGCATCGCAACATGACTGCCGAAAGTACGGCAGGGCTGGATCGCAGCAAAGTCTATGTCACCTACTGCGACGGCATCGGCTGCAACGGATCGACCAAAGCGGCATACAAGCTGGCGGCGCTGGGTTTTCAGGTGAAGGAGCTAATCGGCGGGCTGGATTTCTGGCGACGCGATGGCCATCCGATGGGCTGGGGCGACGCGCCGGGCGAATGGCCTGCAGCCACCCCCGGCGCGCAGTGCGGCTGTTAACTCAGAGCAGCAGCCACAGCAGCAGAGCGACTACCATCAGCGCGACAGCCACCCCCAGCATCGGGCGCTGCGCCAGCGGCTGCGGCAGCGCGGCGATAAAGGGCGCCCAGATCGGCTGCGGGCGCAGCGCGCTGTCGGCCAGAGGCTGCTCCTGATTTTTTTCGGCGCGGCGCGCAAAGAGCTGATTGAGCAGATCCTGCGTCTGGGCAGGCGTCAGGATCGTTTGCGGCGTCGCCTGAAAACGCTGCAGGCTGTAATCCTCCAGCTGCTGACGTTCGCTGCGATCGAGCGGCTGCTTGAGCGAGACTTCCAGTATCTGCAAAGTAGGCGCGCTGTGCTGGCTCAGCGTCTGGCGCACCTGCAGATACTGCGTCAGCAGCGGGAAATGGCGCGACGGGATAGGATCGCCGCTGGTGAGGTTGACCAGCTTAAGCGCTGAGGCCCAGATTTTTCCGGTGGATTCGCCCGTAGCGGCCGCCAGTCGGGCGATCTGCTGGTTCAGCGTCTGATGCTCGGCAGGCAGCATCGTACGGTCGGTGGTGCGCGACTGCTGCGGCTGCGGGATCGCCATCTGACCGTTTTGCAGCATCGTCAGGACCTGACGCAGCTGATCCTGCGACAGCGAACTCAGCACAGTCTGACCGAACTGCTGACGGATAAAATCACTTACCGCCTGACGATTATTGCCCTGCGGCAGCAGGTCGGTGAGCTGAGTAAGCAGCTGGCGCGTGGCGCGTCCGTTTTCCGCCTGCGTCAGGCGGTTGTTCAGATACTGCTCCGCCGCCGGAAAATGGCGCGACTGCAGCTCCGCTTCGCTTTTCACGCCCACTTCACGCTGTACGCCCGCCCAGAGTTCAGGCGCTTTTAGTGTGCTGAATGACATAATGCGCACAATCAGGCGCTCCAGCGTGGTGCGCTGGGCCGGAGAAAGAGGCTGATCGCCAGGCGTCGCGCCGGGACGGGGCGCGCCAGTTGACGGCGTGACAGCAGAACGATCGCCCATCGGCGCACCGGGGCCGCTAAGAGGTTGCATGGCGGAATCCTTGAAAACAGAACAGCGTGGGGTGCGCCGGAAAAAAGATGCGCCATGATAGCAAAAGCCCCCGGGAAATCACACGGGGGCCTCTGTTTATTCAGCTATGCGTCACTGCCGCCTGACGACGCCTGAGCGGGGTTTTCAGACGCTGCGCAAGGATCACGCCAGTCAGCGTCATCGCGCCGCCGATCCAGTGATAGGCGTGCAGCTGCTCATGCAGGAACAGCACCGCGATAATAGCGGTAAAGACCGGGATAAAATTCATAAAGATGCTGGTCGTGCTGGCGCCCAGGCGCTGTACGCCGAGGATCCACAGAAAGGGCGCGATAATCGAAGCGAACAGCCCGGCAAACAGCACCAGCGGGATATTTTGCGCGTTAAGCGCGACCTCAGGCGCGCGCAGAAAGCCCGGCAGCAGCAGCAGGACGCCAAAGCAGATCTGCACATAGAGGCTCTGCCAGTTAGGCAGCGGAATCGCCCAGCGCCGGGTCAGCACGCCGTAGAGCGCATAAGAGGTCGAGGCGGCCAGCATCATCAGTTCGCCGCTGCCGAGACGCTGCTGCAGCAGCTGCGCAGGATGGCCCTCGCTCACCAGCCATACCAGGCCCGCAAACGACAGAAGGCCGCCGATAAGAATACCGCGCGTCGGCGCCAGCCGCAGCACCACCAGACTGAGCAGAATGGTCAGCAGAGGAATAGTCGCGCCGAGAATGCCCATCATGACCGCCGAGACGCTGTGCGCGGCGTAGTAGGCCAGGCTCTGATACAGCACCATGCCGAGCAGGCCGAGGATCAGCAGCCGTCCCAGATTGGCCCGGATAGTATGGCGATGCCGCCACGCGCCCGGCAGCGCGAAAGGCGTTAGCACGACAAACGCCAGCAGCCAGCGGTAAAACGAAATAGCGGCGGGATCGATGCTCCCGGCGGAGAGCTTGCTGACGATGGTATTCACCGACCAGATCAGCACCGCCAGCAGCGGAAAAAGTAAATTCATGATGGGCTCCTGAGAAGTAATGCGTTCAGTTTACTTTTGACTGCTTTTAAGGAGATAGTTAAAACCAGACAAAAAATGTTGCTGACCGGACAGAATGAATTTACAGGTTGAATACCAGCCGCCCGAAGATGCGCTGCGGCTTCACTACTTTATGCGCTATGAGCAGACCAACGCCAAAACTGAATATCTGCCGCATACCCATGAATGGGGGCAGGTGATATTCGTGACGCGTCACGTACTGGAGATGAACGTCGAGGGCGAGCGGCTGTTAACGCCTGCCAGCATCCCTATCTGGATCCCGCCGCGCCAGCGGCACGCCAGCTATAACCACCAGCAGGCGCAGTTTCGCACGTTTAATCTCGCCGCCTCGCTGTGCGACGGCCTGCCCCGGCAGGCGTGCCTGCTGAATGCCGACGCTATCGTACATGCGATTATGGATGAGTTCGCGCGCCTTGGGCTGGAACAGCCGGAAAGCCCGGAGCAGTGGCGGCTGTGCGAGGTGCTGCGCGATCGGCTGCGGCTGGCGCCGGTGCAGGAGAGCTATCTGCCCGGTTCGCAGGATAAGTTTCTCGCGCCGGTGCTGCAGGCGCTGGAGGCGCATCCCGGCGACAACACCACGCTGGCGGAATGGGCCACGCGCGTCTTTACCACCGAGCGTACGCTGGCGCGTCGCTGTCGGCAGGATCTGCATATGTCCTTCAGCGAGTGGCGACAGCGGCTGCGTTTTCTGCACGCCGTCGCGCAGCTGGGGCAGGGCAAAAGCGTGCAGGCGATTGCGCACGATCTCGGCTACAGCTCGGCGTCGGCGCTGATTGTGATGTTCCAGCAGCAGGCGGGCACCACGCCCGATCGCTACCGCGCACGCCTGGGTTAACAGGCGCGTTTGTGCCACAATAGCGCATCTTAATAATGCAACCAGCAGGAAGGCCGTGGTGAAGATTCTTGTCGATGAAAATATGCCCTATGCGCGTGAACTGTTTAGCCGCACCGGCAGGGTGCTGGCGGTGCCGGGACGTCCGCTGCCGCAGCAGGAACTGGACGATGCCGACGGCCTGATGGTGCGGTCGGTCACGCAGGTGAACGAAGCGCTGCTCGCCGGCAAGCCGGTCAAATTCGTCGGCACCGCCACGGCGGGCACCGACCATATCGATGAAGAGTGGCTGCAACAGGCGGGCATCGCCTTTTCCGCCGCGCCGGGCTGTAATGCCATTGCCGTGGTGGAGTATGTCTTTTCTGCGCTGCTGCTGCTGGCGGAGCGCGACGGATTCTCGCTGCGCGACCGCACCGTCGGCATCGTCGGCGTGGGCAACGTGGGCGGACGACTGCAAAAGCGGCTGGAAGCCTGGGGCGTGAAAACTCTGCTGTGCGATCCGCCGCGCGCCGATCGCGGCGACGAGGGGGAGTTCCATTCTCTTGACGCGCTGGTGGCGGAGGCGGATATCCTGACTTTCCATACGCCGCTGTTTAAAGAGGGGCCTTATAAAAGCTGGCATCTCGCCGATGCGGCGCTGCTGATGGCGCTGAAGCCCAACGCCATTCTGATCAACGCCTGTCGCGGGCCGGTGGTGGATAACGCCGCGCTGCTGGAGGTGCTGAAAATGCGCGCCGATCTCAGCGTGGTGCTGGATGTCTGGGAGCCGGAACCGGCGCTGTCGCTCGACCTGCTGGACAAGGTGGATATCGGTACGGCCCATATCGCCGGTTATACCCTGGAGGGCAAGGCGCGCGGCACGACGCAGGTGTTTGAAGCCTGGTGCGACTTTCTCGGCCAGCCGCAGCAGGTGCCGCTCAGCGAGCTGCTGCCGACTCCGGAATTCAGCAGCGTCACCCTTAACGGCCCGCTCGATCAGCCAACGCTGAAACGTCTGGCGCATCTGGTGTATGATGTGCGCCGCGACGACGCGCCGCTCCGTAAAGTGGCGGCTAAACCCGGCGAATTTGACCGCCTGCGCAAAGAGTATGAAGAGCGCCGCGAGTGGTCATCGCTGGAGGTGATCTGCAGCGACGCAGAGACCGTCAGCCTGCTGAATGCCCTGGGGTTTTGCGCGCGTCTCAACAATAGCTAAATTAAACTTCTCGCCGTACCAAATATGGCGAGGGATAATTCCGAAACCTGGGCGGTGAATATCACCGCCTTCTGTTTTTATGTCATTGTCTGGAGTAAACCAACATGTCTGACGGCTGGAATATTGCGCTACTTGGCGCGACAGGCGCAGTAGGGAACGCTGTACTGGAACTGCTGGCGGAACGCCAGTTCCCGGTTGGTGAATTGTATTTGCTGGCGAGCGAAAACAGCGCCGGCGAGACCCTGCGCTTTGAGGGACGTTCGCTGCGCGTTGAGAACGCGGCGGATTTCGACTGGTCGCAGGCGCAGCTGGCCTTTTTCGTCGCCGGGCGCGACGCGTCGGCGCGCTATGCCGAGGAGGCCGCCAGTGCCGGTTGCCTGGTGATCGACAGCAGCGACTGCTTCGCGCTGTCGCCGGACGTGCCGCTGGTGGTGCCGGACGTCAACCCGCACGTGCTGGCGGACTACCGCAATCGTAACCTGATAAGCGTCGCCGACAGCCTCACCAGTCAGCTGCTCAGCGCAATCAAACCGCTGGTGGATGCGGCTGGCTTAGGCCGCCTGCAGGTCACGAATCTGATCTCCGCCTCCAGCCACGGCAAAAGCGCGGTAGACGGCCTGGCGGGTGAGAGCGCGCGACTGCTTAACGGCGTTCCGGCGGAAGAGCACTTTTTCGGCCGTCAGCTGGCGTTTAACCTGCTGCCGCAGCTGGCCGACGCGGAGGGCAGCGTCGCCAGCGAGCGTCGTCTGGTCGATCAGGTGCGTAAAGTGCTGCAGGACGAAGGCCTGCCGATTGCGGTCAGCAGCGTGCAGGCGCCGGTCTTTTACGGCAACGCGCAGATCGTGCATCTGGAGAGCCTGCGTCCGCTGTCGGCGGATGAGGCGCGCGCCGAGCTGGCGCAGGCTGCCGATATAAGCCTGAGCGACGAAGATGACTACCCGACGCAGGTCGGCGACGCCTCCGGCAATGAGCAGCTCAGCGTCGGCTGCGTGCGCAACGACTACGGCATTCCTGAACTGCTGCAGTTCTGGTCGGTGGCGGACAATATTCGCTTTGGCGGCGCGCTGATGGCAGTCAAAACCGCTGAGAAGCTGGTGCAGGAGTATCTCTGTTAATGTCGGAAGGTCAGACCTATAAGCTGGCGCTTGGCGTCGAGTATGACGGCAGCCGTTATTACGGCTGGCAGCGCCAGCAGGAAGTGCGCAGCGTGCAGGAAAAGCTGGAAAAAGCGCTGTCGAAAGTGGCGAACCATGACGTAAACGTGTTTTGCGCTGGCCGCACCGACGCCGGCGTACACGGCACCGGACAGGTGGTGCATTTCGAAACCACTTCGCAGCGCGCCGACGGCGCCTGGACGCTGGGCGTAAATGCCAATTTGCCGGAAGATATCGCGGTGCGCTGGGTAAAGGCGGTGCCGGATGAGTTTCACGCGCGCTTCAGCGCAACGGCGCGACGCTACCGCTATCTGATCTACAACCAGCGGCTGCGTCCGGCGATTCTGGGCCGCGGCGTGACGCATTTTTATCATCCGCTGGATGCAGAGAAGATGCACCGCGCCGGACAGTGCCTGCTGGGCGAAAACGACTTTACCTCGTTTCGCGCTGTGCAGTGCCAGTCGCGCACGCCGTGGCGCAACCTGATGCATCTGAACGTCACGCGGCAGGGCGCGTTTGTCATTGTCGACATCAAAGCCAACGCCTTTGTGCATCACATGGTGCGCAATATCGTCGGCAGCCTGATGGAGATCGGCTGCGGCAACCAGCCGGAGGAGTGGATGGCGACGCTGCTGGCGGCGAAAGATCGCACGCAGGCGGCGGCGACGGCCAGAGCGGAAGGACTTTATTTAGTTGCGGTGGATTATCCGTCGCATTTTGCGTTACCCGAACCGCCCATGGGACCCTTGTTCCTGGTGGATTAATTTAGCAGGTCATTTTCAGAGAGGCGTTATGGAGTTCGTCCACTTTTTGGTTGATTTTATTCTGCATATTGATGTGCATCTGGCCGAGCTGGTTGCGCAGTACGGCATCTGGATTTACGCCATTCTGTTCCTGATCCTGTTTTGTGAAACCGGTCTGGTGGTTACGCCTTTCCTGCCGGGCGATTCGCTGCTGTTTGTAGCGGGCGCGCTGGCGGCGCTGCCGGGCAACGATCTTAATATCCACCTGATGGCGCTACTGCTGGCTGTGGCCGCCGTGCTGGGCGATGCGGTGAACTATACTATCGGCCGTCTGTTCGGCGAGCGGCTTTTCAGCAACCCGAACTCTCGCATCTTCCGTCGCAGCTATCTCGATAAAACCCATGGTTTTTATGAGCGTCACGGCGGGAAAACGATTATCCTGGCGCGTTTCGTGCCGATTGTGCGCACCTTTGCGCCTTTCGTTGCCGGTATGGGGCATATGTCTTATCGCCATTTCGCCCTGTTTAACGTGGCCGGCGCGCTGGCGTGGGTGCTGCTGTTCTCCTACGCGGGCTATCTGTTTGGCGACCTGCCGGTGGTGCAGCAGAATCTTAAGCTGCTGATCGTAGCGATTATTGTAGTTTCGGTACTGCCCGGCGTGATTGAGGTCTGGCGTCACCGCCGCCAGGCGAAACAGCACAAACAGCCGTAAAGGGTGCGGTCGCGCCGCGGTTAGACCAGATTTTTATCCACAGTCTGAATTGGTTGTGGTTTAATGAGCGACATTTCATGTCCGCTGAAGCGGTTTTCAGCGGCAAATAAGATGACTGGACCAGGTCAGTTTTAAACAAAAAGGTCTTCAATGAGCTGGATTGAACGCATTCTTAATAAAAGCAACGTTACGCCTGCACGTCGTGCCAGCATCCCTGAAGGGGTCTGGACTAAGTGCGACAGCTGCGGTCAGGTTCTGTACCGCGCCGAGCTGGAGCGTAATCTTGAGGTCTGCCCGAAGTGCGACCATCACATGCGCATGCACGCCCGCGAGCGCCTCAACAGCCTGCTCGACCAGGGCACGCAGACCGAGCTGGGCAGCGAGCTGGAGCCGAAGGATATCCTGAAGTTCCGCGACTCCAAGAAGTATAAAGATCGTCTTGCCGCCGCGCAGAAAGAGACGGAAGAGAAAGACGCGCTGATTGTGATGAAAGGTCAGCTGCACGGTATGCCGGTTGTCGCAGCGGCGTTTGAGTTCGCCTTTATGGGCGGCTCTATGGGCTCCGTGGTTGGCGCGCGCTTCGTGCGTGCGGTTGAGCAGGCGCTGGAAGATAACTGCCCGCTGATCTGCTTCTCCGCCAGCGGCGGCGCGCGTATGCAGGAAGCGCTGATGTCGCTGATGCAGATGGCGAAAACCAGCGCCGCGCTGGCCAAAATGCAGGAGCGCGGTCTGCCCTATATTTCGGTGCTGACCGACCCGACCATGGGCGGCGTCTCTGCCAGCTTCGCGATGCTGGGCGATCTGAACGTCGCCGAGCCGAAGGCGCTTATCGGCTTCGCCGGCCCGCGCGTCATCGAGCAGACCGTGCGCGAAAAACTGCCGCCGGGCTTCCAGCGCAGCGAGTTCCTGATTGAGAAGGGCGCGATCGACATGATTATTCGTCGCCCGGAAATGCGTTATAAACTGGCGAGCCTGCTGGCGAAGATGATGAATCTTCCCGCGCCGCTGCATGATGGCGAACCGACCGCGCCTGCGGGTGAGCCGGAAAGCAACGAGGCCTGACAGGAGAGAGAGGCGCGCGCGGCGCGCCTTTCACCAATGCACCGTCGAACCGGCTGAACCGGGTCAAAATCTGTTAAACGGGACATATGGACACTCTTCACCTTCCTCAAGCCACGTCGCCTTTGGCCACGTGGCTTTATTATCTTGAGCATCTGCATTCGCAGACCATTGAGCTGGGCCTGGATCGCATTCGCTGCGTCGCGCAGCGCCTCGACCTGCTGAAGCCCGCGCCTTTCGTGTTCACCGTCGCCGGTACCAACGGCAAAGGCACCACCTGCCGCACGCTTGAGACGCTGCTGATGGCGGCGGGCTATCGCGTCGGGGTCTACAGCTCGCCGCATCTGGTGCGCTATACCGAACGCGTGCGCGTACAGGGCAAAGAGCTTGATCCCGCGCTGCACAGCGCCAGCTTTGCGAAAATCGAAGCGGGGCGCGGCGACGTTTCCCTGACCTATTTTGAATTCGGCACCCTCTCCGCGCTGAACCTGTTTCAACAGGCGCAGCTGGATGTGGTGATCCTTGAAGTAGGACTGGGCGGTCGCCTGGACGCCACCAATATCGTTGACGCCGACGTGGCAGTGGTAACCAGCATCGCGCTGGATCATACCGACTGGCTCGGCCCGGATCGTGAAAGCATCGGCCGCGAGAAAGCGGGCGTCTTTCGCGGCGGCAGGCCCGCTGTGGTCGGTGAACCGGATATGCCCGCCAGCATCGCCGCCGTCGCGGCGGAGAAGGGCGCGCGGCTGTTGCAGCGCGACCGCGACTGGTGCTACACCCAGCAGCCGGAAAGCTGGGCGTTTCGCGACGCGCAGGGCGAGCTGAACGATCTGCCGCTGCCGCAGGTGCCGCTGCCGAATGCGGCCACGGCGCTGGCGGCGCTGCGCGCTTCCGGGCTGAACGTCAGCGATGCGACGATCCGCGACTATCTGCCGCTGGCGATCCTGCCTGGCCGTTTTCAGACGGTAAGCGAATCGCCGCGCGTCATCCTCGATGTGGCGCATAACCCCCATGCGGCGAGCTATCTGGCGTCGCGTCTGGCGCAGCTGCCGAATAGCGGCCGCGTGCATGCGGTGGTGGGAATGCTGCATGATAAAGATATCGCCGGCACCCTTGAGGCGCTGGCGCCGCAAATCGACCGCTGGTACTGCGCGCCGCTTGACGGCCCGCGCGGCGCTACCGCCGATGAGCTGATGGCGCATCTGCCGGCCGACGCGGCGACGGCCTTTGCCAACGTGGACAGCGCCTGGCAGGCGGCGCGTCAGCAGGCCGAGGCGCAGGACATTGTGCTGGTATGTGGATCTTTCCATACCGTGGCGCAGGTCATGGAATCGACAGAGATGGAGAAAGGTCGTGGCGAGTAAGTTTCAGAACCGCCTGGTCGGCACCATTATTCTGGTGGCGGTGGGCGTGATTGTGCTGCCGGGCCTGCTGGACGGCAAAAAGAAGCACTATAAAGAGGAGTTCGCGGCGATCCCGCTGGTGCCGAAGCCCGATGACCAACAGGATAGCGAGATGGTGCCGCCGGTTACGCAGCCATTGCCTGCTCAGCCGCCGCAGGGCGCGGGCAGCGCGGTAAGCGGCGGCAACAGCGGTGCCAGCAATCCTGTCGCCGAGCAGGGTAACGCCACGCCGCAGAGCAACAGCGAGCCGAGCGTAGTGACGCCGCCGCCGGTGCATCAGAGCGCGCCGACGAAGCCGCGTCAGGTTGAGCAGCCAAAAACCAGACCGGTCGAACAGCCGAAAGCGAAAGCCGTTGAGCAGCCGAAAACGCAGCCGAAGCCGGTAGAGCAGCCGAAGCCGGTTGAGTCTAAGCCGGTGGAAACGAAGCAGAGTGAACCGGCGAAACCTGCGGAAACGCCGAAGCCAGCGGAGCAGAGCGCGCCTGCCGGTCAGGCTTACGTGGTGCAGCTCGGTGCGCTGAAAAACGCAGCGAAGGTCAATGAGATCGTCGCGAAGCTGCGTCTGTCTGGCTATCGCGCTTTCACCGTACCATCGACGCCGGTACAGGGGCAAATCACCCGTATTTATGTCGGTCCGGACGCCTCAAAAGCGAAGCTGCAAAGCTCGCTGTCGGAGCTGCAGAGCGTTTCCGGCCTCGGCGGCGTGGTGAAGCCCTATAGCGCGCATTAAAGCATCAACAGGCGTCGCCGATTGCATAAAAAGGCGGCGCCGCACGCAGTGTTAAAGCGACGCTGGCTAATATAATTTGTTTAGATTCAACGGCTTGTCCGGGTGAGTCTCCGTCGGGCGAGGAAAGTTTTTTTCATCGCCCTTTTTATGGAAGGTGAAAAGGAAAAGCGCTACGCAAACGTTTTCTTTTTCTGTTAGAATGCGCCCCGAACTGGATGCAGGGGTGCAAACGCACTGGCGCTGGAAGAGTTCATGATCTGGATTGATTACGTCATTATTGCGGTAGTTGGTTTTTCGGCTCTGGTCAGCCTGATTCGAGGGTTTGTCCGCGAAGCCTTATCTCTCGTTACCTGGGGATGCGCGTTTTTTGTCGCCAGTCATTACTACGCCTACCTTGCAGTCTGGTTTACAGGTTTTGACGACGAACTGGTGCGTAACGGTATCGCCATCGCGGTGCTGTTCGTCGCGACGCTGATTGTCGGCGCGATAGTCAACTATGTGATCGGCTCGCTGGTTGAAAAGACCGGCCTGTCGGGAACCGACAGGGTGTTGGGGGTCTGTTTCGGGGCGTTACGCGGCGTGCTGATCGTTAGCGCGATTCTTTTCTTCCTCGACACATTCACCGGCTTTTCCAAAAGTCCGGACTGGCAGCAGTCCCAGCTCATTCCCCAGTTCAGTTATATAATCAGATGGTTTTTTGACTACCTGAAAAGCACGTCGAGTTTTTTACCCCGGTGACGCCACCGGGAGTGCGGCTAATGAGGAAATGACAACATGTGCGGTATTGTTGGTATCACCGGGTTTATGCCGGTCAACCAGTCGATCTATGATGCGTTAACGGTGCTTCAGCACCGCGGGCAGGACGCCGCAGGCATTTGTACTATCGATGCGCTGAAGTGCTTCCGTCTGCGTAAGGCGAACGGCCTCGTCAGCGATGTCTTTGAAGCTCGCCACATGCAGCGTCTGCAGGGCAATATGGGGATCGGCCACGTTCGCTACCCAACCGCAGGCAGCTCCAGCGCCTCTGAAGCGCAGCCGTTCTACGTTAACTCGCCGTACGGTATTACCCTGGCTCATAACGGCAACCTGACCAACGCGCACGAGCTGCGCAAGCATCTGTTCGAAAAAGGCCGTCGCCACGTCAACACCACCTCAGATTCTGAAATCCTGCTTAATATTTTCGCGCAGGAGCTGGACCGTTTTCAGAACGACCCGCTGGAAGCGGACAATATTTTCGCTGCGGTGGCGGCGGTGCATCAGCAGGTGCGCGGCGCTTACGCCGTCGTCGCCATGATCATCGGCCACGGCATGGTCGCCTTCCGCGATCCCAACGGCATCCGTCCGCTGGTGCTGGGCAAGCGCGTGCTGCCGGACAGCCGCGTTGAGTATATGGTCGCCTCTGAGAGCGTGGCGCTTGATACGCTGGGCTTTGAGTTCCTGCGCGACGTCGCGCCGGGCGAGGGCGTCTATATTACCGAGCAGGGCCAGCTGTTTACGCGCCAGTGCGCCGAGAACCCGAAAAGCAATCCGTGTCTGTTCGAGTACGTCTATTTTGCTCGTCCAGACTCGTTCCTCGATAAGATCTCCGTCTACAGCGCGCGCGTGCGCATGGGCACCAAGCTGGGTGAAAAAATTGCCCGCGAGTGGGAAGATCTCGATATTGACGTGGTGATCCCGATTCCGGAAACCTCTACCGATATCGCGCTGGAGATCGCGCGCATTCTCGACAAACCCTATCGTCAGGGCTTTGTGAAAAACCGCTACGTCGGCCGCACCTTTATCATGCCGGGCCAGCAGCTGCGCCGCAGCGCCGTTCGCCGCAAGCTCAACGCCAACCGCGCCGAGTTTCGCGACAAGAACGTGCTGCTGGTAGATGACTCTATTGTGCGCGGCACCACCTCTGAGCAGATTATCGAGATGGCGCGTGAAGCGGGCGCGAAACGCGTCTATCTGGCCTCTGCCGCGCCGGAAATTCGTTTCCCGAACGTCTACGGTATTGATATGCCGAGCGCGACCGAGCTGATCGCTCATGGACGTGAAGTGGAAGAGATTTGCCAGTTAATTAAAGCTGACGCGCTGATTTTCCAGGATCTGGATGACCTGATTGAGGCAGTGCGCGAAGAGAACCCCGATATCGCTCAGTTCGAATGTTCGGTGTTTAACGGCGTTTATGTCACTAAAGATGTCGATCAGCAGTATCTGGAGTATCTCCAGTCGCTGCGCAACGACGACGCCAAAGCCCTTCAGCGTCAGAACGAAGTCGAGAACCTCGAGCTGCATAACGAAGGTTAATCGCGTTCTCAGCTATGATGAGATGAACACGGGGCGGAGAAATCCGCCCCGTTTGTTTTCCCGATCCGGCACGCGCTATCATAGCGCCTCACTGAAACGGCAAGGAAGAAGTATGAAACGACTCATCATTGGCATCTCAGGCGCAAGCGGCGCTATCTACGGCGTGCGGCTGCTGCAGGTGTTGCAGCAGGTCAGCGAAGTGGAAACCCATCTGGTGATGAGTCCGGCGGCGCGACAGACCCTGAGTCTTGAGACGGACTATACGCTGCGCGAAGTGCAGGCGCTGGCAGACGTGGTGCATGACGTGCGCGATATTGCTGCCAGCATCTCTTCGGGGTCGTTCAAGACCCTTGGCATGGCGATCCTTCCCTGTTCGATGAAAACCCTCTCCGGCATCGTGCACAGCTACAGCGACAGCCTGCTGACGCGCGCCGCCGACGTTGTGCTGAAAGAGCAGCGCAAGCTGGTTTTGGGCGTGCGTGAAACTCCGCTGCATATCGGCCATCTGCGCATGATGACCACTGCCGCCGAGCTGGGTGCGGTTATCATGCCGCCGGTACCCGCCTTCTACCACCGGCCGCAGTCGATCATGGAACTGGTGGATCAGACGGTGAATCGCGTGGTTGATCAGTTCGATATCACGCTGCCGCAGGATCTTTTTGCGCGCTGGAACGGTGCATGACCGTCAGATTTTGCACTATTGAAGTGCAAATGCGCGTGGGCGATCACTCTTCGTGCATTTGATGCACCAAAAGTTAACAAAGTCGCTTTTTCTCTCTTACATCACTGATATATTCCCCTCACAAACCCGGTGGAATCGCCTCGCTGGCGCTTTGCCGGGCGCGCTAACGGCTTGCATTGCTGGCATGAAATATGCAAGAAATATGTGGCTTAACAAGCGCAAACACACATCACGCACCCATAACAAAAAGCACTTCACTGAGGGTAATCTATGAAAAAGCGAGTTCTGGCTCTTTCTCTCATGCTGGGCCTGACCAGCGCCGCCAGCGTTTTCGCCGCGGTGCCGTCGTCGATTCGCATTGGGACTGACCCAACTTACCCGCCGTTTGAATCGAAAAACGCGCAAGGACAGTTAGTAGGCTTCGATATCGATCTCGCTAACGAAATCTGCAAACGCATGAATACGAAGTGCACCTATGTCGAAAGCGACTTCGATGCGCTGATCCCTTCGCTGAAGGCGAAGAAAATCGACGCCATCATCTCGTCGCTCTCTATTACCGCCAAACGTCAGGAAGAGATCGGTTTCTCCGACAAACTCTATGCGGCCAATGCCCGTCTCGTCGCGCCGAAAGGCTCGCCGATCCAGCCGACCATCGAGTCGCTGAAGGGTAAAAACATCGGCCTGCTGCAGGGCACTACTCAGGAAACCTACGCCAATCAAAACTGGCGCCCCAAAGGCGTTAACGTTACGCCTTACGCTAACCAGGATCTGGTCTATCAGGATCTGAACGCAGGCCGTATCGATGCCGCATTCCAGGATGAAGTGCAGGCGAGCGAAGGCTTCCTGAAGCAGCCGGTTGGCAAAAATTACGCCTTCGCCGGTCCGGCGGTTAAAGACGACAAGATTTTCGGCGTCGGCACCGGTATGGGGTTGCGTAAAGATGACAGCGAACTGAAAGCGGCTATTGATAAGGCGTTCGAAGCGATGCGCAAAGATGGCACCTACGATAAGATCGCGAAAAAGTATTTTGATTTCAATGTGTACGGTGACTAACCCTGTCGACCTTTGCCTGATCCCTCTTCGTTGAGCCGCGCGGCGCAACGCAAAACCCGGTCAGGACTGCCCGCTGGTGCGCCCGCGGGCAGGACATTCATCTTTCTCCACGACAGGATTGATTAAATGTTGTACGGCTATTCCGATGTTATTCTTAGAGGCACCCTGGTCACGCTGGAGCTGGCGCTCAGTTCAGTCGTGCTGGCGGTGGTGCTCGGCCTGATTGGCGCGGGCGCGAAACTCTCCCGCAGTCGCCCGCTGGCGATGCTGTTTGAAGGCTATACCACGCTGATTCGCGGCGTGCCCGATCTGGTGCTGATGCTGCTGATCTTTTACGGTCTGCAGATCGCGCTTAATACGCTCACCGATGCTATGGGCCTCGCCCAGTTCGATATCGACCCGATGGTGGCCGGTATTATCACGCTCGGGTTTATTTACGGTGCCTACTTTACTGAAACTTTTCGCGGCGCGTTTCTCGCGGTGCCGAAAGGGCAGATCGAAGCCGCTACGGCGTTCGGCTTTACCGGTTCGCAGGTGTTTCGCCGCATTCTGTTCCCCGGCATGATGCGCTATGCGCTGCCGGGCATCGGCAACAACTGGCAGGTGATCCTTAAAGCCACGGCGCTGGTGTCGCTGCTGGGGCTGGAGGATGTAGTGAAGGCGACGCAGCTGGCGGGAAAGAGTACCTGGCAGCCGTTCTACTTCGCCATTGTCGCGGGCGCTATCTATCTCATCTTTACCACGCTGTCTAACGGCGTGCTGTGGTGGCTGAATCGCCGCTACTCGGTCGGCGTAAAAAGGGCAGAGCTATGATCGACATTATTCAGGAGTACTGGAAATCCCTGCTCTGGACCGACGGCTACCGCTTTACTGGCGTCGCCATTACCTTATGGCTGCTGATCCTGTCGGTGGTCATCGGCGGCTGTCTGGCGGTGCTGCTGGCGATCGCGCGCGTGTCGCCGAACCGCTTTGTCAGTATGCCGGTCTGGCTCTTTACCTATGTGTTCCGCGGTACGCCGCTCTATGTGCAGCTGCTGGTGTTCTACTCCGGCATGTATACGCTGGAAGTGGTGAAAGGCTCGGAGCTGCTTAACGCCTTTTTCCGCAGCGGGCTGAACTGTACGCTGCTGGCGTTTACCCTTAACACCTGCGCCTATACCACGGAGATTTTCGCCGGGGCGATCCGCGCCGTACCACACGGCGAGATCGAGGCGGCGCGCGCTTACGGCTTCTCGACCTTCAAGCTCTATCGCTGCATCATCCTGCCGTCGGCGCTGCGTACTGCGCTGCCCGCCTACAGCAATGAAGTAATCCTGATGCTGCACTCTACGGCGCTCGCCTTTACCGCAACGGTGCCGGACCTGCTGAAGATCGCGCGCGATATTAACTCGGCGACCTATCAGCCTTTTACCGCGTTCGGCCTTGCGGCGGTGCTCTATCTGATTATCTCTTATGTGTTGATTAGCCTGTTCCGTCTGGCGGAGCGCCGCTTCCTCGCACACATCAAACCTTCGTCATCGCATTGAGTGGAACTATGGCTGATAACAAACTAAGCGTGACCGAACTGCACAAGCGTTACGGTGACCATGAAGTATTAAAAGGCGTCTCTTTACAGGCCGATGCGGGCGATGTCATCAGCATCATTGGATCGTCTGGTTCGGGGAAAAGTACCTTCCTGCGCTGCATTAATTTCCTGGAGAAACCGAGCGAAGGCACTATCTCCGTCACCAACGAGCCGATCAACCTGGTGCGCGACACGGACGGTCAGCTCAAGGTCGCCAATAAAGAGCAGCTGCGTTCGCTACGCACCCGCCTGACCATGGTGTTCCAGCACTTTAACCTGTGGAGCCACATGACGGTGCTGGAGAACGTAATGGAGGCGCCGATCCAGGTGCTGGGGCTTAGTAAAGCGGAGGCCCGCACCCGCGCCATCAACTATCTCAACAAGGTTGGCATCGACGAACGTGCGCAGGCGAAATATCCGGTGCACCTTTCCGGCGGTCAGCAGCAGCGCGTCTCTATCGCGCGCGCGCTGGCGATGGAGCCGGAGGTGCTGCTGTTCGACGAACCGACCTCGGCGCTCGATCCTGAACTGGTGGGCGAAGTGCTGCGTATCATGCAGAAGCTGGCGGAAGAGGGCAAAACCATGGTGGTGGTCACCCATGAGATGGAATTTGCGCGCCATGTCTCCAGCCACGTAATCTTTCTGCATCAGGGCAAGATTGAAGAGGAAGGGCCGCCGGACGCGCTGTTTGGCAGCCCGAAAAGCCCGCGCCTGCAGCAGTTTCTGAAAGGGTCGCTGAAGTAGGCTTCCGCCTCCTCCGTTACGCGGAGGAGGCGGCCGTTAAGCCGCGCCTTTGCCTGTCGGTTTCCCGACCACATCCTGCAACGCCTCCTGTAAGTCATACCAGCGAAAGCCGAAGCCGGAGGCTTCCAGCCGTTTCGGCAGCACATGCTGTCCCCCCAGCACCAGCACCGCCGATTCGCCCATCATCATTTTGATGGCGCTGGCGGGCGTGCGCATAAAAGCCGGGCGATGCATAACATGGCCGAGCGTGGCAGCGAACTGCTCGTTGCGCACCGCGTAGGGTGCCACCATATTGAACGGGCCGCTGAGTTCGTCATGATCCAGCAGCCAGAGGATGGCGTTCACCATATCGTCGATATGGATCCACGGCAGATACTGTTTACCGCTGCCGATGGGGCCGCCGACGCCGAGCCTGAACGGCAGCTTCATTTTGCTTAGCGCGCCCCCTTCGCTGGCCAGCACCACGCCGGTACGCAGCAGGCAGACGCGGGTGCGCTCGCTCTGGGCGCTGAGCGCCAGCTGCTCCCAGCGCGCGCAGAGGCTGTGGGTAAACTCTTCCTGGCCCTGATCCTCCTCTGTCATTACCAGCTCGCCGGTATCGCCGTAGTAGCCGGTCGCCGAGCCGGAAATCAGCACGCGCGGCGGAGAGTGGCTGGCGTTAATCAGCGAGGCGATGCGTTCGGTAATTTGCCATCGGCTTTCGCATAAAAGCTGCTTCTGCTGTTCGGTCCAGCGCTTGTCGGCAATGGGCTCGCCCGCGAGGTTGATAACCGCGTCGATGCCGTCCAGGTTTTGCTGCTGCGCCAGTCCTGACCAGAGCGCGACGCCCGCGTCGAGCTTTTCGCGCGCGGCGGCGACATCGCGCGTAACAACGCTGACCTGATGTCCCAGCGTTAACAGACGTGGAATAAGATGGCGGCCGATTAGCCCGGTGCCGCCGGTCATAAGTATGTGCATCTCGCGTCTCCTTATCATTTTTCTGATACGCACTGTTTCAGCATAGAAGAAGCGCGGCCGCGCGCTGCTGCACTGCGTCGCGCTTTGAGAAGATCGGACCAGCAGGAGATTGCTTTGCTGAAAAAAAGTCGGTAAATATCAGGCTACCCGGAAAAGCCAGTTGAGGTAGCAGATGAATTACCCGTCCATCACCCTGTGGTCTGATTCATCGTTTTTTAGTCCTTACGCCATGTCCGTTTACGTTGCGCTCACCGAAAAAGGTGTGCCCTTTACGCTTAAACGCGTCGATCTCTCGCAAAATCAGCAGTTCGCCAGCGATTACCGCGCGCTGTCGCTGACCTGTCGCGTGCCGACGCTACAGGTTGACGAGTTTGTACTGAGCGAGTCCTCTGCTATCGCTGAATATCTGGAAGAACGTTTTCCGGCCCCTGAGTTTGAGCGGCTCTATCCGCGCGATCGCGAGAAGCGCGCGCGGGCGCGTGAGGTGCAGGCCTGGCTGCGCAGCGATTTCATGCCGATCCGTCAGGAGCGACCAACTGAAGTGTTGTTTGCGGGCGAGCGTTTTCCGCCGCTGACGCCGGCGGCCGCGCAGGCGGTGGAGAAACTGATTGCGGCGTGTCTGCGTCTGTTGCCGGATAACCAGCAGAATTTATTTGGCGAGTGGTCTGTTGCCGACACGGATCTGGCGGTGATGCTGAATCGTCTGGCGCTGCACGGCGACGCGCTGCCCGATAAGCTCAGGGAATATGCTGAATTTCAGTGGCAGCGCGCCTCGGTTCAGCTCTGGCTGGCGGAAAGCGGCAAACAACGATAGTTTGCGCCGCTTGCTCAGGCGAGCGGAAGTGATTACCTTACAGCACACTATAACAACGACGTGGCAATCAGGTGCGTGTCGCACGGCACGCCAGAACAGAAAAGGGTTACCGGATGGTGGATCAAACCGCGGGCGACGACATCGAGTGGGTCGATATCGTCAATGAAGAGAATGAAGTGATTGCGCAGGCGACACGCGCGCAGATGCGCGCGCAGCGTATGCGCCATCGCGCCACTTATATCGTGGTGCATGACGGCGCAGGCAAGATTCTGGTGCAGCGCCGCACCGAGACTAAAGACTTCATGCCCGGCATGCTGGACGCCACCGCAGGCGGCGTGGTGCAGAGCGGCGAAGATCTGCTGGAATCGGCGCGCCGCGAGGCCGAGGAGGAGCTGGGCATTGCAGATGTGCCTTTCGCCGAGCACGGCAAGTTCTACTTCGAAGATGAGCATGTCCGCGTCTGGGGCGGTCTGTTCAGCTGCGTTTACCACGGCCCGTTCGCCATGCAGGAAGAGGAGGTGGATGAGGTGTTCTGGATGACCGCGGACGAGATTACCGCGCGCTGCGATGAGTTTACCGATGACTCTCTTAAGGCGCTGTCGCTCTGGCTGACACGTAACGGCGACGCGTAAGTTAGACCTGTTAAAAAAACGCCCTGTTGGGCGTTTTTTGTTTTTGCGCAACTTTCCAGACGCGGGTAACGGGCGCGCATCGGTTTTAAGCCGCGCAAACTTTTTTAATAGTCTGCCAGAATAGTCGCCAGCAGGCTTAGCGCGGCGCTGAACTGCGCGTCGGGTATCGTCAGCGGATAGAGAAAGCGGATGACGTTGCCATGCACGCCGCAGGTAAGCAGCAGCAGCCCTTGCTCAAGCGCTCTTTGCTGGATGGCGCTCGCCGTAGCGGCGCAGGGTTTGCCCGCTTCATTATGAAACTCCGCCGCAAGCATTGAGCCGCGTCCACGTACCTCCGCCAGTGCGCGGCAGCCCGCGCCGAGCAGGGTTTCGCGCAGCCGGTCGCCCAGGCGCAGCGCGCGATCGCACAGCTGTTCTCTGTCGATTATATCCAGTACCGCCAGCGCGGCGGCGATTGCGGTCGGGCTGCCTGCGTAGGTACCGCCCAGTCCGCCTGGCTGCGGCGCGTCCATTACCTCTGCGCGTCCCGATACCGCTGACAGCACCATGCCGCCCGCCAGGCTTTTCGCCATCGTGACGATATCTGGCTTCGCCTCTGGCACGTAGTCGCTGGCGAACAGCCTGCCGCTGCGCGCGAAACCGCTCTGGATTTCGTCGGCGATAAGCAGAATGCCGTGTCGGTCGCAGAGCTGGCGCAGCGCCTGAACAAATGCAGGCGGCGCGACGTAGAATCCGCCTTCGCCCTGAATGGGCTCATAGATAATGGCGGCGACCTGCTGTGGGCTAATGTCGCTGCGCAACAGCGCGTCCAGGCTCGCCAGCGCATCGTCGACGCTGACGCCATGCAGCGCGTCTGGATAGCGGGCATGGTAGACCGGGCTGGCGAACGGGCCGAATCCCTCTTTATAGGGCGTGACTTTGCCGGTGAGCGACAGCGTCATCAGGGTGCGCCCGTGAAAAGCTCCGGTAAAGGCGATAATGCCGGGACGTCCGGTGGCGGCGCGGGCGATTTTTACCGCGTTTTCTACCGCTTCAGCGCCGGTAGAGAAGAAGGCGGTTTTGGCCGGACCGTTAACGGGTACGCGCTGATTTAGCCGCTCCGCCAGCGTCAGGTAGTTTTCATAAGGGACGATCTGAAAAGCGGTATGGGTGAAGCAGTCGAGCTGCGCCTTGACCGCCTCGATAACGTCAGGATGGCGGTGGCCAGTATTAAGGACGGCGATACCCGCGCTGAAGTCGGTATATTCCCGTCCGTGGTTGTCCCAGAGCGTGGCGTTTTCAGCCTTCACCACAAAGAAATCGCACATGACGCCCACGCCGCGCGGCGTTGCGTTCAGGCGACGGGTATGCAACTCGCTGTCGATCATGGCGGAACCTCGCTGGTGCGCTGATACGGAATCTTTTCAGTGTTAGCGTGGCGGGCGAGTTTCGCCAGTTGAGAAGGGGATAAAAAAAGAGCACGCTCGCGCATGCTCTTTAGAGGACTCAAAGGTAAAGATTACTCCCTGTGTGGAGAGACCTTAGCCTTCCGCCTGCTGCGACTGAATCGCGGTCAGGGCGATGGTGTAGACGATATCGTCGACCAGCGCGCCGCGCGACAGGTCGTTAACCGGCTTGCGCATACCCTGCAGCATCGGACCGATAGAGATCAGATCCGCCGAACGCTGCACCGCTTTGTAGGTGGTGTTGCCGGTGTTGAGATCCGGGAAGATAAAGACCGTAGCGCGACCTGCGACCGCAGAGTTCGGCGCCTTGGATTTGGCCACATCTTCCATAATCGCCGCGTCATACTGCAGCGGCCCGTCGATCACCAGATCCGGGCGCTTCTCCTGCGCGATGCGCGTAGCTTCGCGAACTTTTTCCACGTCGCTGCCTGCGCCGGAGGTACCGGTCGAGTAGGAGATCATCGCCACGCGCGGTTCGATGCCGAAGGCATGCGCGGAATCCGCAGACTGAATGGCGATTTCCGCCAGCTGCTCCGCCGTCGGGTCCGGGTTGATGGCGCAGTCGCCGTAAACCAGCACCTGCTCCGGCAGCAGCATAAAGAACACTGAGGAGACCAGCGAGCTGTTCGGCGCGGTCTTGATCAGCTGCAGCGGCGGACGAATGGTATTGGCGGTGGTGTGCACTGCGCCTGACACCAGGCCATCGACTTCGCCGCTCTCCAGCATCATGGTGCCGAGCACCACGTTGTCTTCCAGCTGCTCCTGCGCCACCACTTCGGTCATGCCTTTGTTTTTACGCAGCTCCACCAGACGAGGCACATAGTTGTTGCGAACCACTTCTGGATCCACGATCTCGATGCCTTTGCCCAGCTCGACGCCCTGTGCGGCGGCAACGCGCTGGATCTCATCTGGATTGCCCAGCAGCACGCAGGTAGCGATGCCGCGCTCGGCGCAGATTGCGGCGGCTTTAACGGTACGCGGCTCATCGCCTTCCGGCAGCACGATGCGTTTGCCCGCTTTACGCGCCAGCTCGGTCAGCTGATAGCGGAAGGCCGGTGGCGACAGGCGACGGCTGCGCTCGGAGGTAGCGGTCAGCGACTCGATCCAGTCGGCGTTAATATAGCTGGCGACATACTCCTGCACTTTTTCAATGCGCTGGGTATCGTCGCTGGGCACTTCAAGGTTGAAGCTCTGCAGGCTGAGCGAGGTTTGCCAGGTGTTGGTTTTCACCATAAATACCGGCAGGCCGGTCTGGAAGGCGCGCTCGCACAGCTTCGCGATGCGGTTGTCAATTTCATAGCCGCCGGTCAGCAGAATGGCCCCGATTTCCACGCCGTTCATCGCGGAGAGACAGGCGGCCACCAGCACGTCGGGACGGTCTGCTGAGGTTACCAGCAGCGAGCCTGGACGGAAATGCTCCAGCATATGCGGCAGGCTGCGCGCACAGAAGGTCACCGACTTGACGCGACGAGTAGCGATCTCGCCTTCGTTGATCACTTCGGCATTCAGGTGGCGGCACATATCAATGGCGCGCGTGGCGATCAGATCGAAGCTCCAGGGCACGCAGCCCAGCACCGGCAGCGGGCTGTCGGCGAACAGCTGTTTCGGATCGATATTAGCGACGCTGGCTTTGGTGGAGTCGTCGAAGATTTCCGACAGATCGGGGCGTGTGCGTCCCTGTTCATCTACCGGCGCGTTCAGCTTGTTGATGATGACGCCGGTAATGTTTTTGTTTTTGCTGCCGCCGAAGCTGCTCTGCGTCAGTTCGATACGCTCTTTAAGCTGGGCAGGGGAGTCGTTGCCAAGCGCCATAACGAATACGATTTCGGCGTTAAGCGTCTTGGCGATCTCATAGTTGAGCGCGTTGGCGAACTGATGCTTACGCGTCGGTACCAGACCTTCTACCAGCACCACCTCCGCATCTTTGGTGTTTTCATGGTAGCGAGCGATGATCTCTTCCATCAGCACGTCCTGCTGGTTAGCACCCAGCAGCGACTCCACGCGCGACATTTTGAGCGGGTCGGCAGCGGGAATCGACGAGTTCTTACGGATGATCATCGTAGTCTGGTCCGGCTTATCGCCGCCAGCGCGCGGTTGCGCGATAGGTTTAAAGACGCTGAGTCGAACGCCTTTACGCTCCATGGCACGAATCACGCCGAGGCTGACGCTGGTCAGGCCGACGCTGGTGCCGGTAGGAATAAGCATAATTGTACGTGACACGTTTGAACCTCGCTTTAGGTAGTGTCAAAACAACGCCGTCAGCCGAAGCTGACGGTGAAGGAAAAATCAGGCGGTAAGACGCGCCGCATCCTGGGCGATCACCAGCTCTTCGTTAGTCGGAATCACAATAGCCGGGCGAGTGCCCTCTTTATTGATAAAGCCGGATTTGCCGAAGCGCGCCGCCAGGTTGCGCTCGTGGTCAACCTCGAAGCCGAGCAGGCCGAGCTTTTTCAGCGACAGCTCACGCACCATCGCCGCGTTTTCGCCGATGCCGCCGGTAAAGATCACCGCATCCAGTCGGCCTTCCATCATGGCGCTGTAGCTGCCGATATATTTTGCCAGACGATGGCAGAATACATCCATGGCGCGCTTCGCGTCCTCTTTGGTTTCGTAGTTGTCTTCAACGTAGCGACAGTCGCTGGTGACGCCGGTCAGACCCAGCAGGCCAGACTCTTTAGTCAGCAGCTTATTGATGGCGTCGACGCTCATGCCCAGCGTGTCGTGCAGATAGAAGACGATAGCCGGGTCGATGTCGCCGCTGCGGGTGCCCATGACCAGACCTTCGAGCGGCGTCAGACCCATTGAGGTATCGACGCACTTACCGTTGCGCACCGCCGCGACTGACGCGCCGTTGCCAAGGTGACAGGTAATGATGTTCAGCTCGTCGACCGGCTTGTTCAGAATTTTGGCCGCTTCGTGCGTCACATAGTAGTGGCTGGTGCCGTGTGCGCCGTAGCGGCGAACGCCATGCTCTTTATAAAGATGGTAGGGCAGGGCATAGAGATAAGACTCTTCCGGCATAGTCTGATGGAACGCCGTATCGAAAACCGCCACATTTTTATCGGAAAGATGCGGAAAGTTTTTCATCGCTTCTTCAATGCCGATCAGGTGCGCCGGATTGTGCAACGGCGCGAAAGAGGCGTTGTCTTTAATCCCCTGCACCACAGCATCGGTGATAACAACGGATTCAGTCAGTTGCTCACCGCCGTGAACGATGCGATGACCAATTGCAGCAATTTGTGCCGAAAGCTCTGGTTTTTGTGCCAGAATAGTTTTAACGATGAAATTCAGGGCTTCGCTGTGAGCGGCGCCGGCACCAAGAGGGGCTTCGTGTTTTTCTCCGTCCAGTTTCCATTTAATGCGCGCTTCCGGAAGGTGGAAGCATTCAGCCAGACCGGACAGGTATTCCTCTCCGCTGGCGGCATTCAGGATGGCGAACTTCAGTGAAGAGCTGCCGCAGTTCAGAACCAGTACTAACTTACTCGACATGGAAGTACCTATTTGTTAAAAGTGGCTAAAAATAAGGCAATCAGACTATCAGCGTAGCCCATGAAAGCGGGGGAGATTAATGATAACCCCGTTGCGGTAGTCAAAATGTTGCTTCTCCGCAAAAAAATTTCGTTAATTTTACGCAAATTTTTGAGAAATGCTTAGCGAAAGCTGGCCGTTACGTTTGTCGTTTACCTTCTTACCCGCTTCCAGTACGTTATTGAGGCTGGGTCAGAATAGCGAGAGTCCCCTTTAAAGACAAAAATTTTTGAAGGATGTCACGTAAAGTTGTGTAGTTATAAAATAATTTTATTTTTTGCTGTTTTAGTTGAGGTCCGCCATGGCGAATGATTCTGGCACTACTGGCTGGTTCCGTATTTTTCAAAACGGCCAGCACTATATGAAGACCTGGCCGAATGACAAACGCCTCGCGCCTGTCTTTCCTGAAAACCGCGTATCGAGCGTGACCCGTTTTGCGATCCGCTTTATGCCGCCGCTGGCTGTTTTTACGCTGAGCTGGCAAATCGCGCTGGGCGGACAGCTGGGGCCGGCTGTGGCTACCGCGCTCTTTGCCTGTAGCTTGCCGATGCAGGGTCTGTGGTGGCTCGGCAAGCGCTCGGTGACGCCGCTGCCGCCTACGCTGCTGCACTGGTTCCATGAGGTGCGCGCCCGGCTGGAAGAAGCTGGACAGGCAATTGCGCCGGTCGAGGGTAAGCCGACCTATCAGGCGCTTGCCGATCTGCTCAAGCGGGCATTTAAGCAGCTGGATCGCACCTTCCTTGACGATCTTTGATCGACAGCCGTTTTCCCGCTGAGAGAATTTGCCGCTCAGCCGGGGTCAAATCAAAGAAAAGTGATGCGGGCGTACCCGCATCACCCGCCTTATGCCATCATTTCCCGTCTAATTCTTGAGCGGCCATTCGGCCCAGGAGCCTTCGATGGAAATGACCCACGCACAGCGTCTGATTCTCTCTAACCAGTACAAGATTATGGCGATGCTGGAGCCGGATAACGCCGAGCGCTATCGTCGTTATCAGACCATAATCGAGCGCGGCTACGGGCTGCAGATGCGCGAGCTGGATAAAGAGTTCGGTGAACTGACGGAAGAAACCTGTCGTACCATTATCGACATTATGGAGATGCACCATGCGCTGCATGTCTCCTTTGCCAATCTTGGCGATAAAGCCTCGCTGGATGAGCGTCGGCTCGCTTTCCTCGGCTTTGATGCCGCCACCGAAGCGCGCTTTCTCGGCTACGTACGCTTTATGGTGAATACCGAAGGGCGTTATACCCACTTCGATTCCGGCACCCACGGCTTTAATGCGCAGACGCCGATGTGGGAAAAGTATCAACGTATGCGAGCGGTATGGCACACTTGTCCGCGTCAGTATCACCTGAGCGCGACTGAAATCGCGCAGATTATTAACGCCTGACGGGAGTAGCCTGTGACCTATTGCGGTTTTTTGTTTGATCTGGATGGCACGCTGGTGGACTCTCTGCCTGCCGTAGAGCGGGCTTGGAGCAACTGGGGAGCGCGACACGGCATCGCAGCCGATGAAATTCTGAATTTTATTCACGGCAAGCAGGCGATCGCCTCGCTGCGCCATTTTATGGCGGGTCAGCCGGAGGCGGTCATTCAGGCGGAGTTTCGCGCGCTGGAGCAAGCTGAAGCGCAGGACACCGACGGCGTGCACGCGCTGCCGGGGGCGCACGCGCTGCTGACACATTTAGATGCGCTGCAAATCCCCTGGGCTATCGTAACGTCCGGCACAAAGCCGGTGGCGCAGGCGCGCCATCAAGCCGCGGGTCTGCCGATGCCGTCGATCTTTATTACCGCCGAACAGGTCGAGAAGGGCAAGCCAGCGCCGGATCCCTATCTGCTAGGGGCGCAAAAGCTGGGGCTGGCGGCGGAGAAGTGCGTGGTGGTGGAGGACGCGCCAGCCGGGATCCTCTCTGGCCTGAACGCCCGCTGCGCGGTTATCGCGGTCAATGCACCCGCCGATACGCCGCACCTGACGGAAACTCTGATGCAGCTTAACTCGCTGGCGTCACTGCAGGTTACACCGCACGACCAGGGCGGCTTTTCCCTGCGCCTGAAAAGCTAAAGCCAGACGGCGGCGTCAAGCCGCCGCGCTACAGCGGCGAATCCTGCGAGATCTCGTCCAGCGACAGGCTGAAGCTGGGAATAAACACCTCGACGAAATAGTCCATTTCCGGCGAACGGCGCTGCTGCAGGGTTTTCTCAAGACGCGCCTTGGCTAGCAGGAACTCATTATTGCCTGCGGATAGCTCCTCCAGGCACTTCAGATAGGCGCAGAGCGCGTCCGCCTGTTTGACCACCGACTGTTCTGCTTCGCTGTGCTGATGTTCATCAAGCAGCGGACGGTAAACCTCCTGCAGCTCTTCGGGAAGCATCTCGATCAGCTTCTGCTGGGCGATCTTCTCTATCTTTTTGTACTCATGGGCGATTTGCGCGTTGTAATACTTAACCGGCGTCGGCAGATCGCCCGTCAGCACCTCGCTGGCGTCATGGTAAAGCGCCAGCATCGCAATGCGATCGGCATTAAGGTTACCGTTAAACTTTTTGTTTTTAATCACGGCGAGCGCATGCGCCACCATCGCGACCTGCAGACTGTGCTCAGAGACGTTTTCAGTGCGCACGTTGCGCATCAGCGGCCAGCGGTTGATCAGTTTAAGGCGGGAAAGATGGGCGAAAAAGTGGCTTCGGGTCATGCGTTATCCTGTCAGCAACGGGGGAAGCGTCGCGCTTCCCCAAATGCTGTCAGTATACGCGGCAGGTTTTACTGGCGATACCCTTGCAGGAAACGGTCAAATTTACCGATCGCCATCTCCAGATCGTCGACGCGCGGCAGCGTGACGATGCGTACGTGATCCGGCCACGGCCAGTTAAAGGCGGAGCCCTGAACCAGCAGCACTTTTTCCTGCAGCAGGAAGTCCAGCACCATTTTCTGGTCGTCGTGGATGTTGAATTTTTTCGCGTCGATACGCGGGAACATATAGAGCGCGCCGTTCGGCTTCACGCAGCTGACGCCGGGAATATCGTTGATCAGCTCCCAGGCGCGCTGGCGCTGCTCATAGAGGCGACCGCCGGGCGCGATAAATTCGCTGATGCTCTGATAGCCGCCCAGCGCAGTCTGGATCGCATGCTGCGCCGGCACGTTGGCGCACAGACGCATGGACGCCAGCATCTCCAGTCCTTCAATATAGCCTTTGGCGTGCTTCTTCGGCCCGTTAAGCACCATCCAGCCCTGACGGAAACCCGCCACGCGGTAAGTTTTCGAGAGGCCGTTAAAGGTGATGGTCAGCAGATCGGGCGCCAGCGCGGCGATCGAGTGGTGCTGCGCTTCGTCATACAGGATCTTGTCGTAAATCTCGTCGGCGAAAATGATCAGATTATGCTGACGCGCGATCTCCACGATCTCCAGCAGCAGCTCTTTACTGTAAACCGCGCCGGTGGGGTTATTCGGGTTAATGATGACGATGCCGCGCGTGCGTGGCGTGATCTTACTGCGAATATCGTCGAGATCCGGGAACCAGTCTGAAGATTCGTCGCACAGATAGTGCACCGCCTTGCCGCTGGAGAGCGACACCGCCGCCGTCCAGAGCGGATAGTCGGGCGCGGGCACCAGCATCTCGTCGCCGCTGTTCAGCAGTGCCTGCATCGCCTGCACGATCAGTTCTGAAACGCCGTTACCGATATAGATATCTTCAACCGTGACGTCGCGCATATCGCGCGCCTGGTAGTGCTGCATAATGGCTTTACGCGCGGAATAGAGGCCTTTTGAGTCGCAGTAGCCCTGAGCGCTCGGCAGGTTGCGGATCACATCGACCAGAATTTCGTCCGGCGCTTCGAAGCCGAAAGGGGCGGGGTTGCCGATATTAAGCTTGAGGACTTTGTTGCCTTCTTCTTCGAGACGTTTAGCCTCTTTAAGTACCGGCCCGCGAATGTCGTAACAGACGTTTTCCAGCTTGCCGGATTTATCAATTTGAAAAGTCATTTTTAATCGCCTTTGTGGGCAGAATCCTTTTGCTGCCGCAGAAATCAAACCAGCACAATGTACTCTCCTCCTGGCGACAAAAGAAGGGCAGCGGCAGGTTTTGGCGTCTTTGCCATCTTTTTACGGCAGCTATAGCGGAATGCATAATTTCTTTGCAATTAGCTGGTTACAAAAACTGATTTTAAGTTTCCAGCCGATATTTTTCTCTACGAGACGCGCTTTTAGCTGTAAACCCCGCTGTCCGCTGCGCTAACAAGCGATCAAGAAGTTTTAAGCTGGATTCGCACCCGAAACGCAGGTAGATGAACAAGGAAATAGTTAAGCTATTTTACATAAATGCTTAAAAAAACGTCCGGCCTGATCGACGGATAAGCCAACCCGGAAGCGAACAGGCCTGCCGGGGCACGTTCATAGCTGTAAATAGCCGGAAAAGTTCCCTGTGCGAAAGGTCCAGTGCTTACCCAATAAAAGGTATTTAAGGCCTATCTTCGCACTTTATCTCGCTTTTCAGAAACAGGGAGGTTAAAAATTGCGCAGCGATATGCCAGGATGGACTTGAAATGCGATCTGGTCAAAAATTACGATGCTTTTCACAAAATCATTTCCATTTTGAACGTAAAAATGATTAAGTATAATTTATTATTTGTCGCATTTAGCCGCTACGCAATTCATAATCCGGTAGCTGGCTTTTTTCCGTCCTCTGAAGGTACGGAACCCTAGACACCAACGCAGCTTCCTGCATTTGCGCTCCCGCGCTGTCGGTCCAGAAGTTGTTTCTGTCTACTTAACGCTGCTTTCCCGCTATTCGGGATGCGCGTTTGTCGGTATACGTCTGACACGAATTTCTTTGGCGGTCTAACACAGGGCCGGCAATGAGCATCATTACCGCTTATCTCTTTGATAAGTAGCGTAATAACACCAGGGTAGTAGTTTTTTAAAAATCTTATAAGTGAAGAAAACATGACTAATGCAAATCGTCCGATACTGAATCTCGACCTCGATCTGCTGAGAACGTTTGTTGCCGTTGCGGACCTGAACACTTTTGCGGCCGCCGCTGCCGCTGTGTGCCGAACCCAGTCTGCCGTCAGCCAGCAGATGCAACGTCTGGAACAACTGGTAGGTAAAGAGCTGTTTGCCAGACATGGACGTAATAAATTATTAACTGAGCACGGTATTCAGCTTTTAGGCTACGCCAGGAAAATTCTGCGCTTTAACGACGAGGCCTGCACATCGCTGATGTACAGCAACATCCAGGGCGTACTGACCATCGGCGCTTCAGATGATACCTCTGACACCATCCTGCCGTTTCTGCTGAACCGCGTGACCTCGGTCTATCCGAAGCTGGCAATCGACGTTCGTGTTAAGCGTAACCCCTTTATGATGGAGATGCTGAACCAGGGCGAAGTCGATCTGGTTGTAACGACCTCCAGCCCCGGCAGCTTTACCCATCAGGTGCTGCGTACGTCGCCGACGCTGTGGTACTGCGCGGCAGACTATATTTTTCAGCGCGGCGAAGCGATTCCTCTGGTGCTGCTGGATGAGCCCAGCCCGTACCGCGATATGGCGATCGATCACCTCAACGAGGCGGGCATTCCGTGGCGTATCTCTTACGTCGCCTCTACGCTTGCTGCGGTACGCGCCGCGGTGAAAGCGGGGCTGGGCGTTACTGCGCGTCCGGTAGAGATGATGAGTCCTGAACTGCGCGTAATGGGCGCGGCGGAAGGCCTGCCTGTGCTGCCGGATACGCAATATCTGCTGTGCCGCAATCCTGACAGCGATAACGAGCTGGCGCTGGCGATTTTTAACGCCATGCAGTCCACCAACGATCCCTATAATCTGAGTGCTAACCCGGACGGGACGCTGTTGCTCGATGATGAAGAGTAACCGGCAGATAACATTGTCGGTTTCTTGTTGATCACGTTGCCAGTTCGTCAAACTGTAATAAAAAAGCCCTTCGTTACGCTTACGCATCCGAAGGGCTTTTTTTATTCGTTTAAAACGAACGCTTACTTCCACTTTACCTGCTAGCCTCTCTCTTATCCCTCCAAAAACAAAACCGCGTTTCAGTCAAGTAAGGAATGGAATTTCCGCACTAAAAATTTGAAAGGGTTGTTCCGTATCTGTGTAACATTTGCTGAAAAAAGGGACAAAAAGGCAGGTTTTGTGTCCTGGATCAAAAAAATAACCCTGATAAGGGGAAGGAAAATTCGTTAAAGCCTGCCAGAATACGTCGGATAAATGCACGATCCATGCATTTGCATTCCAGCTATATTCTAAAAGCCCATACAGACTGAAGCGATTTAGCTGGCATCGCGCGCATCATATGTTAAAATTTTGATGCGCGTGTAAAATAATGTTTGGATACTTTTGTCAAAGTTGACAAAAGGTTATAGAAAGGAGTAAAAGACCCCATAAAATTGCTGCCTAATTGATAATGACAGCATAATTTATAAGGTTTTTTTCCTTCCCTTAAATCGATGTGGTGCGTTTGCTGCAAGTGACCTGCGCAGGATGCCATCGCCACTTTTGATGAGTAAGCAAAGAGTATGTCAACAGCCACCGAAGTCGTCGCTCACCACTGGGCGTTTATCATATTTGTCATTATCGCGTTCGGCCTTTGCGCCTTTATGCTTGCCGGAGGATGGCTCTTAGGTGGCCGTGCTAAGGCTCGCCATAAAGAGACGCCGTTCGAATCTGGTATCGAATCCGTTGGCGACACCCATATCCGCCTGTCGGCGAAGTTCTACCTCGTCGCCATGTTCTTCGTCATCTTCGACGTTGAAGCGCTCTTTCTATACGCATGGTCGACCTCTATCCGTGAAAGCGGCTGGGTCGGCTTTGTCGAAGCCGCAATTTTCATTTTGGTGCTCCTGGCGGGGCTGGTCTATCTGGTGCGTATCGGCGCGCTGGACTGGGCGCCTGCACGCCGTCGCGTGGTGGTCAAATCCAGCCCGATCGGTCACACCAACCCTCATAAGCAGTAAAAGCGAGGCAATCTGATGGACTATACGCTCACCCGCATAGACCCCAACGGTGGTGAGAACGACCGTTACCCTCTGCAAAAACAGGAGATCGTAGCCGATCCCCTTGAGCAGCACGTTCATCGCAGCGTCTACATGGGCAAGCTCGAGCATGCCCTGCATGACATGGTGAACTGGGGCCGTAAAAACTCCCTGTGGCCCTATAACTTTGGTCTGTCCTGCTGCTATGTAGAGATGACCACCTCCTTTACCGCCGTGCATGACGTGGCGCGTTTTGGCGCGGAAGTTATGCGCGCCTCGCCGCGTCAGGCGGATTTTATGGTAATCGCCGGTACGCCCTTTACCAAAATGGCGCCGGTGATTCAGCGTTTGTACGACCAGATGCTGGAGCCGAAGTGGGTGATCTCCATGGGCGCCTGCGCTAACTCAGGCGGCATGTACGACATCTACTCCGTGGTGCAGGGCGTGGACAAGTTCCTGCCGGTGGATGTCTATATTCCCGGCTGCCCGCCGCGTCCTGAAGCCTATATGCAGGCGCTGCTGCTGCTGCGCGAGTCGATCGGTAAAGAGCGCCGTCCGCTGTCGTGGGTCGTTGGCGATCAGGGCGTTTATCGCGCCAATATGCAGTCGGAACGTGAAAGAAAACGCGGCGAGCGCATCGCCGTCACGAATCTTCGCACGCCTGACGAAGTGTAAGAACACCGTACATGGATGGATTCCACGGCCGCGGCAAAACACCACAACTTAATGCGCGGCCCCATCCTGACGCCTTCTTTTGAGTGCCTGGCGACAGGCCGGAATGGTGAGTAACGTATGACAGATTTAACCACGCACGATCTCGCTCAGCCTGCATGGCAAACCCGGGATCACCTGGATGACCCGGTGATCGGCGAGCTGCGTAACCGTTTTGGGCCGGATGCCTTTACCGTTCAGCCTACCCGTACGGGCCTTCCCGTGGTCTGGGTAAAGCGCGAGCAGCTGCTGGAGATCGTAGCTTTCCTGCGTAAACTGCCAAAACCTTACGTCATGCTCTATGACCTGCATGGCATGGATGAGCGTTTGCGTACCCACCGCGCCGGTCTGCCCGCCGCGGATTTTTCCGTTTTCTACCATTTTCTGTCGATCGAACGTAACCGCGACATCATGCTCAAGGTGGCGCTGTCGGAGAACGATCTGCACCTGCCGACGCTGACCAAAATCTTCCCGAACGCCAACTGGTACGAGCGCGAAACCTGGGAGATGTTCGGCGTGACCTTTGATGGCCACCCGCACCTGACGCGCATCATGATGCCGCAGACCTGGGAAGGGCACCCGCTGCGTAAAGATTATCCGGCGCGCGCCACAGAGTTCGACCCCTTCACGCTTACCAAACAGAAAGAAGATCTGGAGATGGAGGCGCTGACCTTCAAGCCAGAAGACTGGGGCATGAAGCGCAGCACCAACAGTGAGGACTTTATGTTCCTCAACCTGGGTCCGAACCACCCGTCGGCACACGGTGCTTTCCGTATTATTCTGCAGCTGGACGGCGAAGAGATCGTCGACTGCGTGCCGGATATCGGCTATCACCACCGCGGCGCGGAGAAGATGGGCGAGCGCCAGTCATGGCACAGCTATATCCCCTATACCGATCGCGTGGAGTACCTCGGCGGCTGCGTAAACGAAATGCCTTACGTGCTGGCGGTGGAA
>NZ_DJDN01000067.1:70488-70926 GCF_002431095.1 Pantoea sp. UBA5923
CCTTACGTGCTGGCGGTGGAAAAACTCGCTGGCATCGTGGTGCCGGATCGCGTCAACGTTATTCGCGTCATGCTTTCTGAGCTGTTCCGCATTAACAGCCACCTGCTCTATATCTCGACCTTTATTCAGGACGTCGGCGCAATGACGCCGGTCTTCTTCGCCTTTACCGATCGCCAGAAGATTTATGACGTGGTTGAGGCCATTACCGGCTTCCGTATGCATCCGGCCTGGTTCCGCATCGGCGGCGTAGCGCACGATCTGCCGAAAGGCTGGGAGCGTCTGCTGCGCGAGTTCCTCGACTGGATGCCGAAGCGCCTGAAAGAGTATGACAAAGCCGCGCTGCGCAACAGCGTGCTGGTTGGCCGTTCAAAAGGCGTTGCCGCCTATAACATGGAAGAGGCGCTGGCCTGGGGCACCACCGGTGCTGCGCTGCGCGCC
>NZ_DJDN01000067.1:71007-71559 GCF_002431095.1 Pantoea sp. UBA5923
CCGGCCTGGATTTCGACGTGCGCAAATGGCGTCCCTATTCAGGTTATGAAAACTTCGACTTTGAAATTCCGGTTGGGGCTGGCATCAGCGATGCCTACACGCGCGTACAGCTGAAGATGGAAGAGATGTGGCAGTCGCTGCGTATTCTTGAGCAGTGCCTGAACAATATGCCGGAAGGCCCGTTCAAGGCGGATCACCCGCTGACCACGCCGCCGCCGAAAGAGCGTACGCTGCAGCATATTGAAACGCTGATCACTCACTTCCTGCAGGTTTCATGGGGCCCGGTGATGCCGGCCAACGAATCGCTGCAGATGATTGAGGCGACCAAAGGGATCAACAGCTACTACCTGACCAGCGACGGCAGCACCATGAGCTATCGCACCCGCGTGCGCACGCCGAGCTTCCCGCACCTGCAGCAGATCCCGTCGGTGATCCGCGGCAGCCTGGTATCCGACCTGATCGTTTACCTCGGTAGTATCGATTTTGTTATGTCAGACGTGGACCGCTAATTATGCACGATCAAAAAATTGCCATTCATACGATCGACCCGAA
>NZ_DJDN01000080.1:0-506 GCF_002431095.1 Pantoea sp. UBA5923
CGCGTGGCCGATACGCTGGCGAAAGATAACAGCCGTATCGTGCATCCTTTCTCCGCTGTTGAGGAGCACTACTGGGCTGGCTGGTACTTTGGCACCATGGCGAACCTGCTGGAGCCGGCGAAAACCGCCACCATTACCGAGTTCGGCGCGCAGGCGCTGCCGGAGCTTGCCACGCTGCGCACCTTCATCCCGCGCAGCGAGCTTTGGCCTGCCACCACCCAGCCGGGCGATCCTAAATGGACGCGCTGGAAGTACCATAATTTCCAGCCCATCCAGACCTTTCAGAATGCGAAAATCTCACGCGGCGAGAATATTCAGACCTTTATCGCCAATACCCAGCGCTATCAGGCGCAGCTGGTCGCCATCGCGGCGGAAAGCTATCGACGCCAGCGTTTTCAGCCGGTTACCGCCCTCTTTCAGTTTATGTTCGTTGAAACCTGGCCTTCCGCCAACTGGGGCGTGGTGGACTATTTGCGCCATCCCAAAACAGGCTATTACGCGCTCAA
>NZ_DJDN01000080.1:560-2747 GCF_002431095.1 Pantoea sp. UBA5923
CGCTGCTGCCCTCGATAGAGCCAAAGAGTCTGAACTGGAAGGTCGGACAGCCGGGACAGTTCAACCTGTGGACGATTAATGACCTGCCGGTAGCGCACAACGGTACCCGGCTGGAGTGGCGCATAGAACAAGGCGATAAGGTTCTGGCGCAGGGTAAACAGCAGGTGGACATCGCGGCCGACAGCGGTAAAAAAGTGGTGGAGCTTCCCGTGACACCGTCACAACCTGGGATGCTGCGCGTATCGGTGAAAATCGTCAATGGCGAGAACCGTTTACTGGCGCGAAACCAGATGGAGTTTGAGGTTGCGCCATAGGCTCTGGGAGTCAGTCCGCTAATTGCGTAAGCCAGTTTATTAAGGCTTCGCTGCCCGGCTGGCTGCGCGAACGCTGCGGCCAGGCCAGAAAATAGGGTTTGCTGAGCGGCAGGCTTAGCGCATCAACCGTTACCAGGTCGCCACGCGCCAGTTCAGCGGCGATCAGCCGCCTCTGTCCCAGCAGTAACCCCGCGCCAGCTACGGCGGCGTCTATGGCCAGCGAGGTGAGATTAAAACGTAATGCCGGTTGCGGCGCCGCAACCGGCATTTCCTTAGCGAGAAACCAGCTACGCCAGTCAGGCAGAAAACGCCCTTCATTGCCCCAGTCAAGATGAATCAGCGGTGCCTGACTGAGCGCGCTTCCATGCGGATAACGCTGTAGCAGAGCCGGGCTGGCTACCGGCACGACCTCATCCAGAAACAGGCGTTGCTTATCCAGCTGTGGATAACGCTCCTCACCGAAACAGATGACGAAATCCGCCGGCGTGGCGTTAAAATCCACCTGCGCATGGGTACCGTACAGCGATAAATCGATATCCGGACAGCGTTCACGCCACTGCATGATATTGGGCAACAGCCACTTTGAAGCCAGCGCAGGCAGCGCGTAGAGCGTCAGCTTCGGCATTACGGCCGCGTGACGCAGGTTCTGCTGTCCGAGATGCAGAATGTCGAAGGCTTCGGTCACATAGCGCAGATACTCTTTGCCTGTCTCGGTTAACCTTACCCCGCTCTGGGTACGCACAAACAGCGCGCTGCCGAGCTGCTCCTCCAGCTGACGGATTTGCTGGCTTACCGCCGCAGGCGTCAGCGCCAGCTGGGCGGCGGCCTTAGCCAGACTGCCCAGCTCCGCCGCGACCTTGAACGCCTGAATAACGCTGATTTTAGGTAAACGCGGTGACTGAGCAGGCATTAATCTTTCCTTAACAGGCCGTTAAATTTATATCGTTATGCAGCAACATATCAGCAAGTTACAGTTTTCAACCACCTTAAATGATGAGAACTGCCGCTATGTCTGCTCTGATCCGTTTCGATTTACATCCGCTTGCCGATGCCGACTGGCGGCGCGAGTGCCGCGAACAGCTCAACCAACACGGCGCGCTGGTGCTGCGTCAGTTTTTACAACCCGCCGCGCTAAGGAGCATCATTGCCGAAGGCGAAGCGCAGCGCCATCAGGCTTATCACACCGTTAGCAAGCACAACGTCTATTTAATGAAGGCTGATGAAGCCTACAGCGCCGATCATCCGCGCAATCGTGATGTGAGCAGCACCAAAGGCTGCATTACCGACGATCTTATCGCCGCCGATTCGCCGCTGCGCCAGCTCTATAATGATGCGCTGTTTAAAGGGTTTCTGTGCGATGTGCTGGGCGAAACCGCGCTCTATCCCTATGCCGATCCCCTCTCCTCTATAAACCTGCACTATGCGCCGGATGGGCAGGAACTGGGCTGGCATTTTGATAACTCCTCTTTCGCCATCACCCTGCTGGTGCAGAAGCCGCGCGCTGGCGGCGTATTCCAGTATGTGAAGGATCTGCGCAACGCCGATGCCGGAGAGATGAATTTTGACGGCGTCGCGGCCGTACTGGATCAGCAGCGGCCGGTTGACGCGCTGGAAATTGAGGCCGGGGATTTAGTGCTGTTTCGCGGGCGTAATTCATTGCACCGCGTGACGCCTACCCAAGGTGATATCACGCGAATGCTGGCCGTACTGGCTTATAATACGCAGCCGGGAATTGCGCTGTCAGAGACCGCGCGCATGACCTTTTATGGACGGTTGTGATCCAGGCTTAATAAACCCTCCCATCCCCGCCGGAAAATCTGCTGGGTGCGAAACGCCACCAGATCGCGCCAGTCGCGGTCTGCGGGCCAGAAGC
>NZ_DJDN01000079.1:0-10901 GCF_002431095.1 Pantoea sp. UBA5923
GCCCTCGGCGGAAACGGGCCGCCATACCCTGATCTACCGGCTGTTTCCCGACGCAGGCGCGGTGCTGCATACCCATACGGTCAATGCGACGGTGCTGTCGCGGGTAGAAAAGGGCAGCGCGCTGCGGCTGGAAGGCTATGAAATGCAGAAAACCCTGGCGGGGCAGCATACCCATCTTGCGTGCGTGGCGATCCCGCTGTTTGATAACGACCAGGATATCAACGCGCTGGCGCAGCGCATTGAGGCATATGCCCGGAACAATCCGTTTCGCTACGCCTTTCTGCTGCGCGGCCACGGCTTAACCTGCTGGGGCCGGGACGTTAACGAGGCGCGTCGCCATCTGGAAGGTCTGGAATTTTTATTTGAATGCGAACGTCAGCGTCGCCTGCTGGAGGCTCTATGATCCGCGCCATTGTCACCGATATTGAAGGCACTACCAGCGATATCCGCTTCGTACATGAGGTGCTGTTCCCGTACGCGCGTCAGCATCTTGCCGCGTTTATCCGCGCGCAGCATCAGCAGCCCGACGTCAGCGCCGCGCTCGACGCGGTGCGCGCCGAAGCCGGGCAGCCGGAGGCCGATCTGGCGGCGGTAACGCAGATCCTGTTGCGCTTTATGGACGAGGATCGCAAATCCACCGGGCTGAAAGCGCTACAGGGGATGATCTGGCGCGACGGCTATGTGAACGGCAGCTTTACCGGTCATCTCTATCCCGACGTCCTGCCAGCGCTGCGCGCATGGCGGGAGCAGGGCGTTCAGCTTTACGTTTATTCTTCCGGTTCGGTTGCAGCGCAAAAACTGTTATTTGGCTACAGTGATGAAGGTGATATTACTGGCCTGTTTAGCGGTTATTTTGATACCCGCGTCGGCGCCAAGCGCGAGGTCGCCTCCTACCGCAATATTGCTGAAAAAACCGGCCTGCCCGCTGAGCAGCTGCTGTTCCTCTCCGACATTCGTCAGGAGCTGGATGCGGCAGCGGAAGCCGGATGGAATACAGTGCAGTTAATTCGCGGCCCCGCAGACAGCGAAAGCCGCCATCATCAGGTGAACACCTTTTCGGGAGTCGTTTTAGCATGAGTGCATTGACCATTTTTACCGATACCGAGGCCACGCTGCCGGTGTGGCACAGTACCGATGCGGAGATGATCCGCGAGCGGCTGAACGCAAAAAATGTGCGCTTCGAGCGCTGGGCGGCGGATCGCGATTTAGGCGAAAATCCAGAGCCTGCCCGCGTGATTGAAGCCTATCAGCACGCTATCGATCTGCTGGTGGCGGAGAAGGGCTATCAGAGCTGGGACGTCATCAGCATGCGCGCCGACCACCCGCAAAAAGAGGCGCTGCGCGAGAAGTTTCTCTCCGAGCATACGCATGGCGAAGATGAGGTGCGCTTCTTTGTCGAGGGCTCGGGCCTTTTCTGCCTCCACCTCGACGGTCAGGTCTATCAGATCCTGTGTGAGAAAAACGATCTTATCTCGGTGCCAGCGGGTACGCCGCACTGGTTCGATATGGGCTCGTCACCGCACTTCACCGCCATTCGCATTTTCGATAATCAGGAAGGCTGGGTGGCACACTTTACCGGCGACGCCATCGCCGACGCCTATCCGCGCCTGCCTTAATGCCTGAGGGGCGCGCTGAGCGCGCCCTTTTATTCAGGGCTGAAAAATTCCCGCCTTTACCTCGCCCGGCGACACCGCGCCGGTATCCAGCACCCAGCCGCTGATCAGCGCTGCGGGCGTCACATCGAACGCCGGGTTATAGACGGCCGCCGCTTCCGGCGCCCACTGTACGCTGCCAAAACTGCCCGCCACGCCAGTGACTTCGCTGGCGGCGCGCTGTTCAACCGGTATGTCGCGGCCGCTGGCGCACTGGCGATCCAGCGTGGTGTAGGGCGCGGCGACATAGAACGGGATCTGGTGGTAGTGCGCCAGCACTGCGAGGCTATAGGTGCCGATTTTATTCGCCACGTCGCCGTTGGCCGCAATGCGGTCCGCGCCGACCCAGATCGCGTCGACCTGGCCGCTCGCCATCAAGCTGGCCGCCATCGAGTCGGTGATGAGCCGATAGGGGATCGCCAGCTCGCCCAGCTCCCAGGCGGTAAGCCGCCCGCCCTGCAGCAGCGGGCGCGTCTCATCGACCCAGACGCTCGCCACTTTGCCCTGCTGATGCGCGCGGGCGATAACGCCCAGCGCGGTGCCGACGCCCGCCGTCGCCAGCCCGCCGGTGTTGCAGTGGGTTAACAGGCGGCTGCCCGGTTTAACCAGCGCGCTGCCCGCCTCGGCGATGCTGTCGCACAGCTGACGATCCTCCTCCACCAGACGCAGCGCTTCATGACCCAGCGCGGCGACGAAATCCTCCTGCGCCAGCGCCTGTTTCATCCGGTCCAGATTATTCATCAGGTTGACCGCCGTCGGACGCGCGGCGCGCAATACAGCCAGCGCCTGCGCCAGCGCGTCGCGGCTGGCCCCCGCTTCGGCCAGCAGCGCCAGCAGCAGCGAGGCGGAGAGGCCGATCAGCGGCGCGCCGCGCACGCGCAGGGCATGGATATGGTCAATCAGCTGCGGCACGTCGTGCGCCGGAAGCCAGTTTTTTTGCTGCGGCAGCGCCTGCTGGTCAAGGATCCAGAGCTGATTGTCACGAACCTGTAAGCTGGTGGTGCGGAGTGTTTGCATTGTCTGTGAAAACCCTGTTGCGTTGTTATCACGTATTGTGCCAACATGCGGAACGGATGTATAGACGTCTGAACGGCTTATTATAGCGCCCTGGCGGGGTTTTCGTTGCAGAGACTTTTGTTGAGAGGAATGGCAATGTCGCAATACCGTACCTTCACCGCGGCTGACGCCGTAGCCTATGCCAGAGAGTTTGGCGGCGTAGAGGACCCCGCTTCGCTGGTCGCGGCGGAAGAGATAGGTGATGGCAACCTCAACCTGGTATTTAAAATTTTCGACCGCCAGGGCAACAGCCGGGTCATCGTAAAACAGGCCCTGCCTTATGTGCGCTGCGTCGGCGAGTCCTGGCCGCTGACGCTGGATCGCGCGCGGCTGGAGGCGCAAACCCTGGTCGAGCACTATAAATATTCTCCCCAGCACACGGTGAAGGTGACGCACTACGACGAGACGCTGGCGGTAATGGTGATGGAAGATCTCTCGAACCACCGCATCTGGCGCAGCGAGCTGGTGAAGGGCGCTTACTATCCGCAGGCGGCGACGCAGCTGGGCGAATATCTGGCGCAGACGCTGTTTCACACATCCGATTTTATGCTGCATCCCCACACGAAAAAGGCGGAAGTGGCGCGCTTTATTAATCCGGAAATGTGCGAAATCACCGAGGATCTTTTCTTTAACGACCCCTATACCGATCACGAGCGCAACAGCTATCCGCAGGCGCTGGAGCCGCTGGTCGCCAGCCTGCGCAGTGATGATGCGCTGCGGATCGCCGTTGCCGGACTGAAACACCGCTTTTTTGCAAACGCCGAAGCGCTGCTACACGGCGATATCCACAGCGGCTCGATATTCGTCGCCGATAACAGCCTGAAGGCGATCGACGCGGAGTTTGGCTATTTCGGCCCGATTGGCTTTGATGTCGGCACGGCGCTGGGCAACCTGCTGCTTAACTACTGCGGTCTGCCGGGGCTGCTGGCCCCGCGTGAGGCGGCGGAAGGGCGCGAGCTGCGGCTGAACGACGTGCGCGAGGTATGGAACAGGTTCGCCGCGCGCTTCCTGGCGCTGGCGCAAGAGAAAACCCGCGATGTAGCGCTGGCATACCCAGGCTATGCGCAGGCGTTTTTACGCAAGGTGTGGGCCGATACGATCGGCTACTGCGGCACCGAGCTGATTCGCCGCAACGTCGGCATGTCGCACGTTGCGGATATGAAGCTGATTAAGGATGAGGCGATGCGCACCGAGTGTATCCGCAGCGCCATTACGCTGGGACGCACGCTGATTCTGGCGGCGGATCATGTGGAAGATGTAGAAGCGCTGATTGCGCGTATTCGGCAGGCGGGCTAAGAGCGAGCAAAAGTCTCTTTTTACAGGCCGCGCACGCTCCTTGTGCGCGACCCTTTTGCTTACGCCGCCTCGCTTTCTCGCGCGGCCTTAACCGTCGGCTGCTTTACCGGCACCGCCAGCGCATCCGCTTCAAACTCGTCAACGTTAATGGCGCGCAGGCGGCTCGCTTCGGCGCGCGTCAGCACATCCGCCTCAGCGGCATCAATCCATCCCGCTTTAAGCGCCCGCTGCGCCAGCGCGTCGAGCCGGGTGAAAGAGAAGTGCTCTTTCTGCTGTTTGCACAGACGGTCGTGGATCGCTTCCGCCGCCATCACCTCCTGCAAGGCCTGCTCAAGCTGGCCCGCCGGGTTATGCTCGCTCGGCGTCAGATACTGGCCGCGTCCCAGACGCGTCCGGGTGGCGGAGGGCAGCTGCAGCAGCTTCGCCAGCTTATGATCCAGACGGTCGCTCGGCGCCGGGCAGTGCTTGCCACCGGCAAAAATCATCATGCGCAGCGCGCCAGCCGCCAGCGGATTCGGGAAGTTGCGCAGCAGATCTTCTATCGCCTGCTCGGCCTGATTCAGCGCATCCTGCACGCCCCAGTGAACCAGCGGCAGATCGGCCTCGTGACGGCCCTCATCGTCATAGCGCTTCAGCGTGGCGGAGGCGAGATAAAGCTGGCTCAGCACATCCCCCAGACGCGCTGAAATACGCTCGCGTCGTTTCAGACTGCCGCCGAGCACCGCCATCGAAACGTCTGCCAGCAGCGCCAGGTTGGCGCTCAGACGGTTGAGGTGCTGGTAGTAGCGGCGCGTGGCGTCGCGCGTCGGCGAGGCGCTGCTGCGTCCCGCCGTCAGGCCGAGCCACAGGCTGCGTACGGCGTTGCTGCCCACGTAGCCGATATGACTGAACAGGGCGGCGTCGAAGGCGTTGAGATCCTGACTCGCCGCCGCCGCCATCTCTTTCAGCACGAACGGATGACAGCGGATCGCCCCCTGACCAAAGATAATCATGCTGCGCGTCAGAATATTCGCGCCTTCTACCGTGATGGCGATGGGCGCGCCCTGATAGGCGCGGGCAAGGAAGTTATTGTTGCCAAGCATAATGCCTTTGCCGCCCGCGATATCCATGGCGTCCACGATAGCGCGCTGACCGCGATGGGTGCAGTGATACTTCACAATCGCCGACAGCACCGCCGGCTTCTCGCCCTGCATAATGCCGGTGGTAATCAGCGTCGCCGCGGCATCCATGACATAGGCATTACCGGCAATGCGCGCCAGCGGCTCCTCGATGCCCTCCATCTTACCGATAGAGACTTTGAACTGACGACGGATATGGGCATAGGCACCGGTCGCCAGCGCCACGCTTTTCAGGCTGCCGGTCGAGTTAGACGGCAGGGTAATGCCGCGTCCTACCGACAGACACTCAACCAGCATGCGCCAGCCCTGACCGGCCATCTGCGGGCCGCCGATGATAAAATCGATCGGCACGAAAATATCCTTGCCGCGCGTCGGGCCGTTCTGGAACGGCACGTTCAGCGGGAAGTGACGCTTGCCGATTTCGACGCCCGGCGTGCTGGTAGGGATTAACGCGCAGGTAATGCCCAGCGACTCGGTATCGCCCAGCAAACCATCAGGATCGGAAAGCTTAAAGGCCAGGCCTAACACGGTCGCCACCGGCGCCAGCGTAATGTAGCGTTTATTCCAGGTGAGGCGCATGCCCAGCACCTGCTTGCCTTGCCACTCGCCCATACAGACTACGCCGGTATCGGGGATGGCCCCGGCGTCGGAACCTGCCTCCGGGCTGGTCAGCGCAAAGCAGGGGATCTCGTCGCCGCGCGCCAGACGCGGCAGATAGTGATCTTTCTGCTCGTCAGTGCCGTAATGCTGCAGCAGTTCACCAGGGCCAAGCGAATTGGGCACGCCAACGGTAATCGCCAGAATGCCAGAGACGCCCGCCAGCTTTTGCAGCACGCGCGCCTGCGCATAGGCGGAGAATTCCAGGCCGCCATACTCTTTTTTAATAATCATGGCGAAGAAGCGCTGCTCTTTCAGATAAGCCCACAGCTCTGGCGGCAGATCTGCCATCTCATGGGTGATGGCGAAATCGTTCGCCATACGGCAGGCTTCTTCCACCGGCCCGTCGAGAAACGCCTGCTCTGCTGGCGTCAGGCGCGGCTGCGGGTAGTTATGCAGCTTCTGCCAGTCCGGCTTGCCCTGAAACAGATCGCCTTCCCACCAGGTGGTCCCGGCGTCGATCGCCTCTTTTTCAGTGCGCGACATCGGCGGCATCACCTGCTGAAAGCGTTGCAGCATCGGCTTCGAAAACATTGCGCGGCGCATTGAGGGCAGGTTAAACGGCAGCAGCACAATAGCCAGCGGCAGCAGCAGCCAGGGCGTCCAGAGGTGCGCCGCGGCCCAGCCGGCGGTCCACAACAGTAAAATCACGCTGCTCGCCGCCAGGGATACGCGGTGATAAAACAGGACGCTGATTAACACCAGCGTCGCGAGGATCGACACAACCATCATAATCACGGCTCCGTAAGTAGTAAGAGGTCTGACCTGTTATTGGTAGAGGTGTATGACACTGGCGATTAATTAGCAATCCGTTTACATCGCAATTACAACCTTACTCACAAAATCGGAAAGTCAGCTGCGCAGGGCGCGCGGGCTTTCACGCGGCGCACGCTTTGCGGCAACCCGCCATTCCGTTAAACTTGAAAAGTCACTCTTTTACTAACAAGGACATCCCTATGTACCAGGACATCATTCGCTCTGAGCTGAATGAAGCAGCGGATACGCTGAATACGTTCCTTAGCGACGAAGCGAACATTCACGCGATTCAGCGCGCGGCGGTGCTGCTGGCCGACAGCTTTAAAGCGGGCGGTAAAGTGCTCTCCTGCGGCAACGGCGGCTCCCACTGCGACGCCATGCACTTCGCCGAAGAGCTGACCGGCCGCTATCGCGAAAACCGTCCGGGCTATCCGGCAATCGCCATCTCCGACGTCAGCCATCTTTCCTGCGTCAGCAACGATTTCGGCTACGACTACGTTTTCTCACGCTATATCGAAGCGGTGGGGCGTCCGGGCGACGTGCTGCTGGGGCTCTCTACCTCCGGCAACTCCGCCAATATCATTAAGGCGATCGAAGCGGCGCGCGCGCAGGGCATGAAGGTGATTACCCTGACCGGCAAAGATGGCGGCAAGATGGCGGGCTCGGCGGATATCGAAATCCGCGTGCCGCACTTTGGCTATGCTGACCGCATTCAGGAGATCCACATCAAGGTGATCCATATCCTGATGCTGCTGATCGAAAAAGAGATGGTGAAATAAAAGTCCCGGCCGCCATCTTCTGTGCTGGCGGCCTTTCTGACTAAGGCGGTAGCTATGTGCGAATTGCTCGGGATGAGCGCCAACGTTCCAACCGATATCTGTTTCAGTTTTACCGGCCTGGTGCAGCGCGGCGGGGGAACCGGGCCGCATAAAGACGGCTGGGGCATCACCTTTTATGAAGACAGAGGGTGCCGCACCTTTAAAGATCCACTGCCGAGCTATAACTCACCCATCGCGCGGCTGGTGCAGGAGTACCCGATCAAGTCCCATTCGGTGGTGGCGCATATTCGCCAGGCGAATCGCGGGCCGGTCTCGCTGGAAAATACCCATCCCTTTACCCGCGAGCTATGGGGACGTAACTGGACCTATGCGCATAACGGGCAGCTAAAAGGCTATCGTCAGCTGGAAACCGGCCATTACCGCCCGGTCGGTGAGACTGACAGCGAGAAAGCGTTCTGCTGGATCCTGCACAAGCTGGCGACGCGCTATCCGCGCACGCCCGCTAACTGGCCGGCGGTGTTTCGTTATGTGGCGGAACTGGCGAGCGAGCTGCGGCAGAAAGGGGTGTTTAATATGCTGCTGTCAGACGGACGCTATCTGATGGCGTTCTGCTCAACCAATCTTTACTGGATCACGCGCCGCGCGCCCTTCGGCAAAGCGCAGCTGCTCGATCAGGACGTCGAGATCGATTTCCAGCAGCACACCACCGCCAACGACGTGGTGACGGTGATTGCGACGCAGCCGCTGACAGGAAATGAAACCTGGCACCGCATCGTGCCAGGCGAGTGGGCGTTATTCTGCCTTGGAGAGCGCCAGGAATGATTTAGACGCGGCTTCGGGATTAACAATCACCGGGCTGCTGTTATTCATCACATAGCTGCCGCTGGCGACGTTGACCGTCGGCGGCTGATGGTACTTCTCAAAATAGGCGTAACCCGGCTGCAGCTCGCGCCAGAAGCTGGCGTAGGTAGAGTAGCGATGGCGCTGCATATTGGTGTCGGTCATGCGGAACGGGAAGATGCTGATATTGACCTGCGCCTGGCCGTTACGCAGCGCCGCGTTCACGTAAGTGAAGATCTCATCCATATAGGCGTTAGTCATGGCGTAGCAGCCGATCGATTTGCAGTCGCCATGGATCATCAGATAGTTGCCGGTGTAGGCGTGTTCGCGATCGTACTGGTTAGGAAAACCGACGTTGATAGCGCGATAAAAGCGGCTGTCCGGCTTAAGCTGGTTTAGCCTGACGCTGTAAAATCCTTCCGGACTCTTAAAATCCCCTTCACGGCGCTTCGGTCCGAGGCCGCCGGAAAAGTTACAGATGCGGTAGGTATCGAGCAGGCGAAATTCGTTGCCGATTTTGCCATAAAGCTCCAGCGTGCGTTCTTCCTTGAATATCTGAATATAAACCGGCGTGCCGAGTAGCTGTTTCTTTAATTCTTTACTCACCGGCGTCGACATCTGCTGCGTCGGCTCGGGAGTCATTGCCATGCTGAGGGCTGGCATCAAAATCATCGCAAACAGAAGTGCGATTTTGCCCATGCTGTGTATACCTTGAGTGAGGAAGAACGGTGACGCGAAACGCGTCCAGACTTGCATTATCGGAAAACTCCGCTACCGCAGCGCAACATTAGCATTGTCTGTTTTTTTATCAAGACGCCGCCGGATAAATTCGCGTTTTCCTCAAGGTATGACGGCCAGAAATTTGTAAACTTTAATGGCAATTTGCGTTAATGCCCGCTTTCTTCCGCGCCCGAAGCAGCGGGCGCGCGGCGGCGCTTTTGCATCTGTACATCTATACAGTATCATAAGGTGTGGCGAAAACCTGATGGCGGGCAAGCGTGAAAATCATACATGTCGATATGGACTGCTTCTATGCAGCAGTGGAGATGCGCGACAATCCGGCGTTGCGCGATATCCCTATCGCCATTGGCGGCAGCCGGGAACGACGCGGCGTGATCAGTACGGCGAACTATCCGGCGCGTAAATTCGGCGTACGCAGCGCGATGCCCACCGCGATGGCGCTGAAGCTCTGCCCACATTTGAAACTTCTGCCGGGTCGCTTTGACGCTTATAAAGAGGCATCACAACAGATCCGCGATATTTTCCTGCGCTACACCCCTTTAATCGAACCGCTGTCGCTGGATGAGGCCTACCTGGACGTTACCGACAGTCCGCACTGTCACGGCTCCGCCACGCTGATTGCCCGCGAGATCCGCGCCACTATTCAGCGTGAGACGGGGCTGACCGCCTCGGCCGGCATCGCGCCGATTAAGTTTCTCGCCAAGATCGCCTCCGATCTCAACAAGCCCGACGGGCAGTACGTGATTACCCCGCAGGAGATGCCCGGCTTTCTGCTGTCGCTGCCGCTGGCAAAAATCCCTGGCGTCGGCAAGGTGGCGACAAAGAAGCTGGAAGAGATGGGGCTGCATACCTGCGCCGATGTACAGAAAGCGGACGTGGCGCAGCTGCTCAAGCGTTTCGGCAAGTTTGGCCGCGTGCTGTGGGAGCGCAGCCACGGCATTGACGAGCGCGGCGTGGTGGTAGAACGCGAGCGAAAGTCCGTCGGCGTCGAGCGGACGCTGGCGGAAGATATTCACAGCTGGGAAGCCTGCCTGGAGATTATCGATTTCCTTTATGCGGAGCTGGAGCGTCGCCTGACCCAGGTGCGCCCCGACAAACAGATTGCGCGGCAGGGAGTCAAACTCAAGTTCAATGATTTCCAGCTGACGACCCAGGAGCATATCTGGCCGGAGCTGAATAAAGAGGATCTGATTGCGGTGGCGCGTAAAACCTGGGATGAACGACGCGCCGGGCGCGGCGTGCGGCTGGTGGGGCTGCATGTGACGCTGCTGGACCCGCAGCTAGAGCGACAGCTGCTGCTGGGGCTGTAATCACAAAGGGCAAAACCAGCAGCATTCTGAACGGCGCCAGCGCAGGTAGCATCGACCAATCGCAACGTTGCGGCTCCTCATCCCTGAGCGATCGACCCGCCCAGTTGCTGGCGCGGGCCGTTTTGCTCATCGGGCGAGGCGACCTGCTTGCGAAGCAAGCTAGCCGTTAAGGTGCCGGATAGGTATAGCGGCGGTGAATCGCCTCCAGCCCCTCAAGCACCTCTTCGTTCAGCGTCAGGTTAAAGCTGTCGATATTGATCTTCAGCTGCTCGATGGTGGTTGCGCCCAGCAGGGTGCTGGCGACAAACGGCTGCTGACGAACGTAGGCCAGCGCCATCTGCGACGGATCCAGCCGATGCTTCTGCGCCAGCGCCACATATTCCGCGACCGCCTGCTGTGATTGCTCGCCGCTGTAGCGCGTAAAGCGGCTGAACAGCGTATTGCGCGCGCCGGCTGGTTTAGCGCCGTTAAGATACTTGCCGCTCAGCGTGCCGAAAGCGAGGCTGGAGTAAGCCAGCAGTTCAACGCCTTCATGCTGGCTGATTTCCGCCAGGCCCACTTCAAAGCTGCGGTTCAGCAGGCTGTAGGGGTTCTGAATGGTCACGATGCGCGGCAGCTCGTGCTTTTCCGCCAGCTGCAGGTAGCGCATCACGCCCCAGGCCGTTTCGTTCGACACGCCGATAGATCGGAAGAGCG
>NZ_DJDN01000079.1:10953-59481 GCF_002431095.1 Pantoea sp. UBA5923
TATAGCGAATTTTCCCGGCGCGCACCTGCTCGGCCAGCGCTTCCAGCGTCTCCAGCAGCGTGACGGGAATGGTGTTCTCGCTGTACTGATAGCCCAGTTTGCCGAAGAAGTTGGTTTGGCGCTGCGGCCAGTGCAGCTGGTAAAGGTCGAGATAATCGGTGTTCAGGCGCTTCAGGCTGGCGTCCAGCGCTTCGCGGATATTTTTACGATCCAGCGCCTGATGCGGACGAATCGAGGCGTCAGCGCCGCGCACTGGACCAGCCACTTTGCTGGCGAGGATAACTTTATCGCGGCTGCCGCGCTTCTTCAGCCAGCTGCCGATGTACTGTTCGGTTAAACCCTGGGTTTCTGGGCGCGGCGGCACCGGATACATTTCAGCGGTATCAATAAAGTTAATGCCGCTGGCGATGGCGAAATCGAGCTGCTCGTGGGCGTCGGCTTCGCTGTTTTGTTCACCAAACGTCATGGTTCCCAACCCCAGCTGGCTTATCTCCAGCGTGCTATGGGGGATGCGGTGATAGTGCATAGCCGTCTTCCTTATTTTTATGGAATGTAATGATGTGTCCGTTGGGACTATAACGCGTGAATCAACAGGGAAGGAAGTGGGGAAAATCGGGGAAATCACCTGTCCGGGCAAATTGCGGGACAGGTGAGCTGAAATGGCACTTAACGCTCAATGATGGTCGACACTTCGTCGCCATTGATCTGCACTTCATGACCGGACTGATCGATATATTTCACCAGTCCCGTCTCTTTATCTATGGTCGGCTTGCCCTTCGTCATGATCATCTGTCCATTTTTTGTGGCCATCACATAATCTGAACTGCATCCGCTCAGTGTAACGGCGGCAAAAATCAATACTGCTACGCCTGCCAACTCTTTCATCACGCTTATTCCTCTCACTCCCGTCAGCCAGTGGGCTGCGTCGTCCCGGTGACAGGACCGCGCAGCATCAACAGCAAAAAGTGTAGTAATAAATCGTTTTGGCGCTTTGCGTTATCGCATGAGTCTGAAAATAACAGGGCGACCTGTGGCCGCCCTTGACTTTTTTTACCCCTTACGCCGCGTTTTTCTTGCTGCGCATCAGGTTCAGGCACTCGACCGCTATGGAGAAGAACATAGCGAAATAGATGTAACCTTTTGGTACATGCACTGCGAAACTCTCCAGGATCAGGGTAAAACCCACCAGAATCAAAAAGGAGAGGGCCAGCATTTTTATTGACGGATGACGGTCGACAAACTCGCCGATGGCGCGCGCGGCGAACATCATCAGCAGAACGGCGATCACGACGGCCGCCATCATAATGAAGAGATGGTCAGAGAGGCCGACGGCGGTGATCACCGAGTCCAGGCTGAAGATAATATCCAGCAGCATGATCTGCACTATGGCGCCAAGAAAAGAGTGAACGTTGGTTTTATGCTCCTCTTCGCCGCCCTCAATGGTTTCATGGATCTCCATACTCGATTTCCACAGCAGAAACAGACCGCCGCCGAGCAGGATCAGATCGCGCCAGGAGAAGGGGTGATCGAACAGGGTAAAGAGCGGATGGGTCAGACGCGCGACCCAGGCGATAGAGGCCAGGAGGGCGAGACGCATCAGCATCGCGCCCATCAGGCCGAGACGGCGAGCGCTGGCCTGCTGTTGTTTAGGAAGCTTTGCGACGACCAGCGACAGGAAAATAATATTATCAATACCCAGAACCACTTCGAGGATGGTCAGCGTGCCCAGCGCCAGCCAGGCGTTGGGATCGGTTATCCACTCAAACATGCGCACACTCAATCTTAAACGAAAAGTAAACGGCGATTATACGCATCCGTTTTCATGAACTCACAGTAAAAAATGACGCGCCAGCAGCGGCGCGGTGAAGCTCTTTTTCAGATAAAAACCACGCGGCAGGGTCATAATCGGCTCGCCGTGTTCACCAATGCCTTCAGTGAGCGCCCGGCTGTTGGCGGCTTTCGGACGGATTTGCAGCCAGGCGCCGTGGCGAGCGGTAATGCGCTCAACCTGACCCAGTACGATCATATCCATCAGCTCCTCCCAGTCCTGGCGCAGCATTCGATCTTCCTCCTCGCTCGGGCTCCACAGCAGCGGCGCGCCGACGCGGCGCTGAGCGAGCGGAATAGCGCGATCGCCCTCCACCGGGATCCAGAGCACGCGCGCCAGCTTGTGGCGCACATGGCTGGTCTCCCAGGTCACGCCGCTGTTGCCGGTCAGCGGCGCCACGCAGACAAAGGTGGTTTCCAGCGGCTTGCCCTGCGCGTCAATGGGGATGGTTTTAAGCTCAATACCGAGATGGGCGAAATCCTGCTCCGCCTTGCTGCCTGCGCTGGCGCCGAGATAGCGCTCCAGCAGCATGCCGACCCAGCCTTTATCCCGTTTCAGATCGGCCGGCATCGTCAGCCCAGCCTGCTGCGCGAGGGTTTCCAGCGTCTGTCCCGCCAGCGCATGCGCGCGCGTTAACAGAACGGCTTCATTTTCGGGCGGGGCTGGGAGCTGGAACATGGCGAAAACCTGTCTGGTTAAAAAATGAACGATTTTTTCTCTGGGCGCTTTTCCCACAGCGGCGACAGGAGAAAGGGCGTCGATAATAGCATGATTCGTCATGCTTTTTTAGCCGAACCTTCTTTTAACTCACTGCGGAAAGGCAAGGTTATCCCGGACTAACGGCAATAATGAACAGGATCTTAAGCTAAGTTATCCACAGATCGGTGGGATAACCCCGCCGCATCCTCATTACTGGTTCCATTTACAGCCTTGACTTCAGCGAAAAAGGCGCTTTTCTGTCCAGTGATGAGCAAGTTTACTCCATTGTCTGTGGATAAAAACGGCGTCGCTTGATCTTTGACCAGCTAAAAGCGATCTGGGCTATTCACTGGAAATCCAGGAAAATTAATTCTGAATAAGAGTTATTTAATTGACTGTTTTTAAGGGATAAATAAAGAATTATTGTGATTGTCTTCTTTACGTCATGCAAAAGTTTATCCAGCTAATTCCCGCGTTCTGCACAAAGCTATCCACAGAAAACGTGAATAAGATCGGCGCTTTAGCGCCTTAATTGTTTATAACTTTGGTCTGAGCTGTGAGTTATCCAGGCCTGATGCGGCGTTCTTCCCGTCAATCCAGTGGTTTACCGCCTGTAAGGAGTGTGAAACAATCAGGCTATTCAAATTTAGCTTTGAGGTAGTCCAGTGATCGATGATGATGGCTACCGCCCGAATGTTGGTATCGTAATCTGTAACAGGCAAGGACAAGTGTTGTGGGCCAGGCGCTTTGGACAGCACTCCTGGCAGTTTCCTCAGGGAGGCATCAATCCCGGTGAAACCGCCGAACAGGCGATGTATCGTGAACTGTTCGAAGAAGTGGGTTTACACCGTAAAGATGTTCGAATACTTGCATCTACCCGTAACTGGTTGCGCTACAAATTGCCAAAACGTTTGGTGCGTTGGGACACAAAGCCGGTGTGTATCGGCCAGAAACAAAAGTGGTTTCTTCTGCAGTTGATGAGCAGTGACGCGGATATCAATGTGCAACACAGCAGCACGCCGGAGTTCGACGGCTGGCGCTGGGTGAGCTTCTGGTATCCGGTGCGTCAGGTTGTCTCCTTTAAACGCGATGTTTATCGCCGCGTCATGAAGGAATTCGCTGGCGTGGTGATGTCGATGCAGGAGAGTGCGGGGCAGCAGCGCAGCGCGCCAGCCCATCGACGAAAAAGAGGATAGGCCACGCCCTTATGCTCACTCAGTTGCGCGAAATAGTAGAAAAGGTGGCGGGCGCGCCACGTCTTACCGACGCGCTCGACATTCTGGTCAATGAGATCTGCCTGGCGATGGACACGGAAGTGTGCTCCGTTTATCTCGCAGATCACGATCACCATTGCTACTACCTGATGGCCACGCGAGGCCTGAAAAAACCGCGCGGGCGCACCGTTACGCTGGCGTTCGACGAAGGTATCGTCGGCCTGGTGGGACGTCTCGCCGAACCCATCAACCTTGCGGATGCGCAAAGCCACCCCAGCTTCAAATATATTCCCGCGGTGAAAGAAGAGCGCTATCGCTCTTTCCTCGGCGTGCCGATTATCAGCCGCCGTCAGCTGCTGGGCGTGCTGGTGGTGCAGCAGCGCGAACACCGCCAGTTCGACGAAAGCGAAGAATCCTTCCTGGTTACCCTGGCGACGCAGATGGCGACCCTGCTGTCGCAGTCGCAGCTTAGCCAGCTGTTCGGCCAGTTCCGCCAGACGCGCGTACGCGCTATCGCTGCCGCGCCCGGCGTCGCCGTCGCGCCAGGCTGGGTCGATGAAACTCAGCCGCTGCTGGATCAGGTCTCCGCCGCCTCGACGCTCGATGTTCAGCGCGAACGCGAACGGCTGGTGGTGGCGATGAGCGAGGCCGCCAGCGAGTTTCGCCGCTTCAGCAAACGTTTCGCCGCTGGCGTGCAGAAAGAGAGCGCGGCGATCTTCGATCTCTACTCCCACCTGTTAACCGACGCCCGCCTGAAAAAAGATCTGTTTGACGAGATCGAACAGGGATCGGTTGCGGAATGGGCGGTAAAAAAGGTGATCGAAAAGTTCGCCGCCCAGTTCGCCAGCCTGAGCGATAGCTACCTGCGCGAGCGCGCAGGCGATCTGCGCGTGCTGGGGCAGCGCCTGCTGTTTCATCTCGATGATTCTCTGGTCGGCACCAACGCCTGGCCGGAGCGCTTTGTGCTGGTCGCCGACGAACTCACCGCTACCACCCTGGCGGAGCTGCCGCACGAGCGGCTGGCGGGCATCGTGGTGCGCGACGGTGCCTCCAACTCGCACGCCGCTATCCTGACGCGCGCCATGGGTATTCCCACGGTGATGGGTGCGGATATCCTGCCTGCGCAGCTGAATAAACGCCTGCTGATTGTCGATGGCTATCGCGGCGAGCTGCTGATCGATCCAGAGCCGGTGCTGGTGCAGGAGTATCAGCGCCTGATCAGCGAAGAGAATGCGCTGAGCAAAATGGCGGAAGGCGTGGTCGATCAGCCGGGCGAACTGAAAAGCGGCGAGCGCATCCAGGTGATGCTTAACGCCGGCCTCAGCCCGGAGCATGAGCAGACGCTCGACAGCTGGGTGGACGGCATCGGCCTCTACCGCACTGAAATTCCCTTTATGCTGCAAAACGGCTTTCCCTCCGAAGAGGAGCAGGTGGCACAGTATCAGGGCATGCTGCAGCTGTTTCACAACAAGCCGGTCACGCTGCGCACGCTGGACGTCGGCGCTGACAAGCAGCTGCCCTATATGCCGATCAGCGAAGAGAATCCCTGTCTTGGCTGGCGCGGCATCCGTCTGACGCTGGACCAGCCGGAAATCTTTCTGGTGCAGGTGCGCGCCATGCTGCGCGCCAACGCCGCCTCCGGCAACCTCAGCATTTTGCTGCCAATGATCAGCCATATCGACGAGATTGATGATGCGGTGCGGCTGATCCAGCGCGCCGGACGCGAAGTGGAAGAGATGCTGGGCTATGTGATTCCGAAGCCGCGCGTCGGGGTGATGATTGAAGTGCCGTCGATGTTGTTTATGATCCCGCAGCTGCAGACGCGCGTCGATTTTGTCTCAGTCGGCACCAACGATCTGACGCAGTACCTGATGGCGGTCGATCGCAATAACACGCGCGTCGCCAATCTTTACGATCCGCTGCATCCCGCCATGCTGCGCGCGCTGCGGTCGATCGCCACCGAAGCCCGTCTGGCGAATCTTGAACTCTGTCTTTGTGGTGAAATGGCGGGCGATCCGATGTGCGTCGCGCTGCTGGTGGGGCTTGGCTATCACCATCTCAGCATGAACGGCAAGAATGTGCCGCGCGTAAAATATCTGCTGCGCCATCTGGATAAAGAAGAGACGCAGAAGCTAAGCGAGCAGGGCCTTAGCGCACATACCGCCTCGGAGGTTCGCCACCTGGTCGCCGCCTTTATGGAGCGGCGCGGGCTGGGCGGTCTGATCCGCGGCGGGCGCTGAGCGTTATCCTCGTTTACATTTACGCTGCTCTGTAAAAAACCAGGCTGTGCTATGATGCGCAGCCTTTAACATATCCGCCTGGCGCCCCTTTTTCAGGGCTGAAAATTGAATGGTGAATGATGAATAACGGCTATATCGCATTTCCGCAGTTCGATCCGGTGATCTTCTCTATCGGACCGGTTTCGCTGCACTGGTACGGACTGATGTATCTCGTCGGCTTTATTTTTGCCATGTGGCTGGCGGTTCGCCGCGCTAATCAACCCGGCAGCGGCTGGAAAAAAGAGGAAGTTGAAAACCTGCTCTACGCGGGGTTCCTCGGCGTCTTCCTTGGCGGCCGCATCGGCTACGTGCTCTTCTATAACCTGCCGCTGTTTCTGGAAAATCCGCTCTATCTGTTCAAAGTATGGGATGGCGGCATGTCGTTCCACGGCGGCCTGATCGGCGTGATCGTGGTGATGATGATTTTCGCGCGCCGCACCAGACGCACCTTTTTCCAGGTCTCTGACTTTATCGCGCCGCTGATCCCGTTCGGCCTTGGTGCCGGTCGTCTCGGCAACTTTATTAACGGCGAGCTGTGGGGCCGCGTCGCGCCTGACTTCAAATTCGCCATGCTGTTCCCCGGCTCGCGCAGTGAGGATGTGGCGCTGGCGGCAAGCAATCCGCGCTACCAGGAACTGCTGAACACCTATGGCGTGCTGCCGCGTCATCCGTCACAGCTGTATGAGCTGATGCTGGAAGGCGTAGTGCTGTTTATTATTCTTAACCTGTTTATTCGCAAACCGCGTCCGATGGGCAGCGTCTCCGGCCTGTTCCTGATCGGCTACGGCGCGTTTCGCATTATCGTTGAATTCTTCCGCCAGCCGGATGCGCAGCTCGGCCTGTTTGAGGGCGGCGTCAGTATGGGGCAGATCCTCTCCATTCCGATGATCCTGGCAGGCGTTATTATGATGGTCTGGGCGTATCGTCGTCGCCCGCAGCAACAGACTCGAGAGGTAAAATGAAACAGTATCTGGACCTGATGCAACATGTGCTGAACCATGGCACGCCGAAATCTGACCGTACCGGCACCGGCACGCTGTCGATTTTCGGCCACCAGATGCGTTTCAACCTGCAGGATGGTTTTCCGCTGGTGACCACCAAAAAAGTGCATGTGCGCTCGATTATTCACGAGCTGCTGTGGTTCCTGAAGGGTGAGACCAATATCGGCTACCTGAAAGAGAATAACGTCACTATCTGGGACGAGTGGGCTGATGAAAAGGGCGACCTCGGCCCGGTCTACGGCAAGCAGTGGCGCAGCTGGGGCAGCGCGCGCGGTGAAGAGATCGACCAGATCGCGAAGGTTATCGAACAGCTGAAGCGCGATCCCGACTCGCGCCGCATTATCGTTTCGGCGTGGAACGTCGGCGAGCTGGACGAGATGGCGCTGGCGCCGTGTCACGCTTTTTTCCAGTTCTACGTGGCGGACGGCAAGCTCTCCTGTCAGCTCTATCAGCGCTCCTGCGATATTTTTCTCGGCCTGCCGTTTAATATCGCCAGCTACGCGCTGCTGGTTCATATGGTGGCGCAGCAGTGCGATCTGCAGGTGGGCGATTTCGTCTGGACCGGCGGCGACACGCACCTCTACAGCAACCATCTGGAGCAGGCGCGCCTGCAGCTAACGCGCGAGCCGCGCCCGCTGCCGAAGCTGGTGATTAAGCGCAAGCCCGATTCCATCTTCGATTATCGCTTCGAGGATTTTGAGATCGAAGGCTACGATCCTCACCCGGCCATCAAGGCGCCGGTAGCGGTGTAACGCTTCTGCCTGCTGTTATAAAGCCCCGGCGCCGCCTTGCTCGCCGGGGTTTTTTTTATGCTTTTTAGCGCGCCCTCTCACACGCTTTTGCTGCCTGATGCAACCCTGACATCTTTGCTGGAACGCGGCGCGCCATCCGGCACAACGCCGCTCGCGGCTATGCGGGCAAAGCGGCAAAGTTGCGCCATGAAAAAAGAATTCCACCATGGCTTTACGCTGCCGGAGCTGCTGTTCGTGCTGGTTATCGTCGGTATCCTCAGCTTCGGCGCGCTTCAGGGCTGGCAGCGCTGGCAGCAGCGACAGCAGCTACGCGAGACCGCGCAACAGCTGCAGGGCTTTTTACAGCGCCTGCGGGCGCAGGCCAACTGGCAGAATCAGGATCGCGCGCTCTGGCTGATGCCGGGCGAACGCTGGTGTCTGGGCAGCGGGCCGAAACCTGACGCTGGCTGTGAGCGCGGCAGGCGGCTGCAGTTTATCGCGCCTTATCCCGGTGTTAGCCTGACCGGCGTGCGCGGCGAGCCGGGCTTTTACGGCCGTCGCAATATGGCGAAGGCGGGCAGCCTGGAGTTTGGCAACGCGAGCGGCAGGCTGCGGCTGATTATCTCCGCCCGCGCCCGCATTCGGCTCTGCCAGCCGGAGGAGCAGGGATGCGACTGAAGATGGCCGGTTTCAGTTTGCTGGAGATGCTGGTGGCGATGGCCATCAGCGGGGTGCTGATGCTGAGCGCAGGTCGGTTTTTACCGCTGCTGATGGGGGAAAGCCTGCGCCTGCAACAGCGCGTTCAGCTGCGTGAAGATCTGCAGCAGCTGATGCAGACGCTGGAAAAAGCGGTGCGCCGCGCAGGCTACTGTAACGGCGACTGCGGCGCGGCGGGATTCAGCGCCTCCGGCGACTGCCTGCTGCTGCGCTGGGACGACAACAGCAATGGAAAATGGGAAGGCGTGGCACACGGCGAAAGCGATTATTACGGCTTTCGGCTGCGGCAAAAGCAGCTGGAAACCCGACGCGGCGCGGACGGATGCGGCGGAACAAGCTGGGAACGCCTCACCGATCCCGCTTTTCTCGCGGTTGAGCAGTTCAGCGTAGAGCAAGCGGGCGCGCTGATTAAGCTGCGTCTGGCTGGGCGCGCCGGCAGCGAACGGGAAACGCTGGAGAGCTGGGTCGAGGGAGAAAACCTGTGAATCAAAAAGGCAACAGCGCGCTGGGCATGGTGCTGATGATTTTGCTGATGGGTAGCCTGACGCTGCACGCCAGCCGGGAACGGCTGGAGCAGGGCATGTCGCTGGTCGCCGACGAGCGACAGCACTATCAAGATTTCTGGGCGGCGCAGTCGGCGCTGCAGTGGGGGCTGACGCTGAGCTGGCCGCAGGCGCAGGGCTGCCAGCAGGAGCGGCGGCATGGCTGGGAAAGTTGTTTACAGAAGGTAAGCGATGAACGGGCGTTGCTTAAAGGCCGCGCGGCGGCAGGCGAACTGGCGCTATGGCGCTGGGTGGCAAAGGAGGGCTACCGGCTCAGGCCGTTGCCACACGGCTGGATTGACTACTGTCCGCTGGCGACGGCGAAACTCTGTCTGTAAGCAGCGCGGCTTTAGCCTGCCGGAAGCGCTGTTCGCGCTCCTGCTGCTGGCGACGAGCGTGAGCGCGCTGCTGCACTATCACCTCGCCCTGGCGCAGGGCTTCAGCCAGCAGTGGCAGCAACGCGTCGCCGTACGCGTCGCCGCGCAACGTCTAATGGGGAATGAGATGCCGGGCTGGCGCACGTCGCTTGAGCGCAGCAGCGCTCTGAACTGTACGCTGGAACGCGCTGAGGTCAGCGGAGCGCATCAGGGGCACGCCATATTGACGCGTTTACGTTGCTGAGAGGCAAAAGAGCCCGCACGCTATGGGCAACCCCGGCGATCCGCGGTAGAGTGACCAGTCTGCCGCTTTGCCGCGCCAGACAGTGTCACCACAGGAGTTTTCATGTTTCACGTTTATCACTCAAACCAGCTCGATGTTCTGAAGATTCTCGCGGCAGCGGTGATAGAACATGACCCCCTCAGCGATCCTTTTTCCGCCGAAACTGTGCTGGTGCAGAGTCCCGGCATGGCGCAGTGGCTGCAGATGGAACTGGCGCAAACCTTCGGTATCGCCGCCAATATTGAATTTCCGCTGCCCGCCTCTTTTATCTGGGATATGTTCGTGCGCGTGCTGCCAGACATTCCTGCCGAGAGCGCTTTTACCAAAGCCAGCATGAGCTGGAAACTGATGCATCGCTTGCCTGAGCTGCTGACGCAGGAGGCATTTGTCTCGCTGCGCCACTATCTGCACGACGACAGCGATAAGCGCAAACTCTTCCAGCTCTGCTCTCGCGTCGCCGATCTCTTTGACCAGTATCTGGTCTATCGCGCCGACTGGCTGAACCGCTGGGAGCAGGGTGAGCTGGTCGAAGGGTTAGGCGACGCGCAGCTGTGGCAGTCGGCGCTCTGGCGCGACCTGGTGGCCTACACCGAAGCGCTGGGGCAGCCGAAATGGCATCGCGCCAACCTCTACGCGCGCTTTATCCAGACGCTGGAGCGGGCGGAGCGGCCCCCCTCTGGCCTGCCGAAGCGCGTGTTTATCTGCGGCATCTCCGCCTTGCCGCCGGTCTATTTACAGGCGCTGCAGGCGCTGGGCCGCCATATTGATATTCATCTGCTGTTCACCAATCCCTGCCGTGACTACTGGGGTGATATTCAGGATTACGCCTTCCTCGCGAAGCTGCAGAGCCGCCAGCGCCGTCGCCTCGACAGCGATGAGTCGCGCGATCTCTTCAGCGATCCGCTTGAGGCGCCGGCGCGTTTCAACGCCGAAGGCGAACAGCAGCTCAGCAATCCGCTGCTCGCCTCCTGGGGCAAGCTGGGCCGCGACAACCTGTTTCTGCTCAGCCAGATGGACGAGGCGGATGACGTCGATGCCTTTGTCGAGGTGGAAGAGGACAATCTGCTGCACGCGATGCAGCACGATCTGCTGAATCTGCAGGACAACGCGGTGCTGGGGCTGAATGCGGAGGAGCTGGCCTGGAGCGGCAACAAGCGTCCGCTCGATCCCGACGATCGCTCGATTAGCGTGCAGATCTGCCACAGCGCGCAGCGCGAAGTGGAGGTGCTGCAGGATCACCTGCTGGCGATGATGGAAGCAGATCCCTCACTCAAGCCGCGCGATATCATTGTGATGGTGGCCGATATCGACAGCTACGCGCCCTTTATCCAGGCGGTCTTCGCCAATGCGCCCGCCGATCGCTATCTGCCGTTCTCTATCTCCGATCGTCGCGCCAGCCAGGCGCATCCGGCTATCTTCGCCTTTCTGAGCCTGCTGGCGCTGCCGGACAGCCGCTTTGCGGCGGAAGATGTGCTGGCGCTGCTGGAGGTTCCGGCGCTGGCGAACCGGTTCTCCGTGGATGAGAGCGGCCTGCGCCTGCTGCGCCGCTGGGTAGATGAATCCGGCGTACGCTGGGGGCTGGACGACGACAGCGCCGAAGCGCTGGCGCTGCCGGTCACCGGCCAGCATACCTGGCGCTTCGGCCTGGAGCGTATGCTGCTGGGCTATGCGATGGAGAGCCATCACGGCGACTGGCAGGGCATTTTGCCCTATGACGAATCGAGCGGATTAGTCGGCGAGCTGGCCGGTCATCTGGCGGAGCTGCTGATGCGTCTGAACCACTGGCGCGCGCGTCTCAGCGAATCCCGACCGCTGGAGGGGTGGCTGCCGCTCTGTCGGGAGATGATTAATGACTTCTTTCACGGCGACGCCGAAGCGGACGCGGCGCTGCTGCTGGTAGAGGAGCAGTGGAAGCAGCTGATCGAATATGGGCAGGCCGCGCGCTATCAGGCCGCTATCCCGGTGACGCTGCTGCGCGACGATCTGCGCGCGCGTCTCGATCAGCAGCGCATCAGCCAGCGCTTCCTCGCCGGACAGATTAACTTCTGCACGCTGATGCCGATGCGCTCGATCCCCTTCCGCGTGGTCTGTCTGCTTGGCATGAACGACGGCGTTTATCCCCGCACGCTGCCGGCGCCGGGCTTTGACCTGATGCAGCAACAGACGCGCAAAGGCGATCGCAGCCGACGCGACGACGATCGTTATCTGTTTCTTGAAGCGCTGCTTTCGGCACAGGATCGGCTCTATATCAGCTATATCGGTCGCGCAATTCAAGATAATACGGAACGCTATCCTTCTGTGCTGGTCACAGAGCTGCTGGATTACATTGGCCAGAGCTTCTGTCTGCCCGGCGATGAGGCAAAAGAGCTGGATGAGAGCGCGCAGCGCGTACAGCAGCATATTCAGCATCTGCACAGCCGTATGCCGTTCGCCGCGGAAAATTTTCAGCCGCAGTCACGATGCCACAGCTTTGCGCGCGAATGGCTGCCCGCCGCGCAGGGAAAAGGCGAGGCGCAGCCCGACTTTGTCCAGCCGTTGCCGCTGTCGGAGATGGAGTCCGTCTCCTGCGAACAGTTCCTGCGCTTCTGGCGTCATCCGGTGCGCGCCTGGTTTCATCAGCGGCTCGGCGTCACCTTCTGGCTGGAGGAGACGGAGCTGTCAGACAATGAGCCTTTCGCGCTCGACAGTCTGGAGCGGTACCAGATCAACGCCGAGCTGCTGAACGCGCTGGTGGAGGGCGAAGATACGCAGCGGCTGTACGCCCTGCATCGCGCGGCGGGCAATCTGCCTTACGGCGCGTTCGGCGAACTTTTCTGGCAGGCGCAGCAGGAGGAGATGCAGGAGGTGGCGGCGGCGGTCATTGAGCAGCGCAGCGAGGGCGAGAGCTGGGAGGTGAATCTGCCGCTTGACGGCGTTACGCTGACCGGCTGGCTGACGCAGGTACAGCACGACGGTCTGCTGCGCTGGCGTCCCGGCGTGCTTAATATGAACGACGGCCTGCTGCTCTGGCTGGAGCACCTGATTTATTGCGCGCTGGGCGGCAGCGGCGAAAGCCGCATGATGGGCAGAGAGAACAGCCGCTGGCGCTTTGCGGCGGTGCCGCAGCCAGAGGCCGAGGCGATGCTGACGCGCTATATGCAGGGCTATAAGCAAGGCATGTCGCAACCGCTGCTGCTGCTGAACAAGAGCGGTGGTGCCTGGCTGACGGCAAGCTACGACAAAAAAACGCAGCAGCTGCTGCTGGATGAAGCCACTCAGGTCAAGGCGCGCAATCGGCTGCTGCAAGCCTGGACAGGCGGTTATCAGCAGGAAGGTGAGGGCGGCGATCCCTACCTGCAACGGCTGTGCCGCGTCCTGAACGAGGCGCAGATAGCGCAGATCACCGAGGCCGCGCAACGCTGGTATCTGCCGGTATTGCAGGCTCACCTGGATGATGAATAGCAAGCGGCGAGACGAGCTCTGACGCGTCGACGCCCGATAAAAAGGTCACGTCAGTTTGAACCATTTTCGGCTGCGCCTGCCCGGCAGCGCAGTTTCAAGGGTAACAGAAGGGGTTTACATGCGTAGATACGCTCGCTGGATAGCGGCGCTAATGTTGAGCCTGGCGACCTGCGCCTCGCTGGCACAGGCCGCGACGGGCTGGACGCCGGTTAATGAAGCCATTCGCAAAAGCGAAAAAGATCCGCGCCAGTATCAGGCTATCAGGCTCGACAACGGCCTGACCGTACTGCTGGTCTCCGACGCGCAGGCGCCAAAATCGCTGGCGGCGCTGACGCTGCCGATCGGCTCGCTGGATGATCCGGATCAACAGCTCGGACTGGCGCACTTTCTGGAGCATATGGTGCTGATGGGTTCGCAGCGCTATCCGCAGCCGGATAACCTGGCGGAGTTCCTGAAAAAGCATGGCGGCAGCCACAACGCCAGCACCGCTTCTTACCGCACCGCGTTCTACCTGGAGGTGGAAAACGATGCGCTGGAACCGGCGGTGGACCGCATGGCGGACGCGCTGGCTGCGCCGTTGCTCGATCCGGTTAACGCCGATCGCGAACGTAACGCCGTCAACGCCGAGCTGACGATGGCGCGCTCGCGCGACGGCTTGCGTATGGCGCAGGTCGGCGCGGAGACGCTGAATCCGGCGCATCCCGGCTCGCGCTTTTCTGGCGGCAATCTCGATACGCTGAAAGATAAGCCGGACAGCAAGCTGCTGGATGCGCTGTCGGCGTTCTACCATACCCATTACTCCGCCAACCTGATGAAAACGGTGCTCTACAGCAACAAACCCTTGCCGGAGATGGCGCAGATCGCCGCCAACACCTTTGGCCGCATCGCGAATCACGATGCGGCGGTTCCGGCTATCGAGGCGCCTGTGGTTACCGAGGCGCAGCAGGGCATCGTGATCCACTATGTCCCGGCACAGCCGCGCAAGCAGCTCAAGATTGAGTTCCGCATTGCGAATAACAGCGATCGTTTCCGCAGCAAAACCGATACGCTGATCGGCTATCTCATCGGCAACCGCAGCAAAAATACCCTGGTCGACTGGCTGCAAAAGCAGGGGCTGGCCGACGGCGTCAATGCCGGCGCCGACCCGATGAGCGAACGCAGCAGCGGCGTCTTCGCCATTACCGCCTCGCTCACCGATAAAGGCCTGGCGCAGCGCGATGAAGTGGTGGCGGCGATCTTCAGCTATATCGCCATGCTGCGCGAGCAGGGCATCGACAAGCGCTACTTTGACGAAGTCTCCCACGTGCTGGCGCTCGATTTTCGCTATCCCTCGCTGACGCGCGATATGGATTACATTGAATGGCTGGCGGACACCATGCTGCGCGTGCCGGTTGAGCATACGCTGGATGCGCCTTATCTGGCCGATGACTACGACGCCGCCGCCATTAAAGCGCGCCTTGATGAGATGACGCCGCAGCATGCGCGCATCTGGTATATCAGCCCGCAGGAGCCGCACAACAAAGTGGCCTACTTTGTTAATGCGCCCTATCAGGTCGATCGTATCAGCGAGCAGACCTTCGCCGACTGGCGACAGCGCGCCAGCCATATCCAGCTCTCAATGCCGACGCTGAACCCCTATATTCCTGACGATTTCACCCTGATCACGCAGGACGGCAAAAGCTATACCCATCCGGTTTCGCTGGCCAATGACTTCGGCATGCCTATCTACTGGATGCCCAGCCAGTTTTACGCCAGCGAGCCGAAAGCCTCTGTGATGCTGGCGCTGCGCAATCAGCACGCCATCAGCGACGCGCGCCAGCAGGTGCTGTTCGGCCTGAACGATTATCTCTCCAGCCTGGCGCTGGATGAGCTTAACTCACAGGCCTCGGTCGGCGGCATCAGCTTCTCTACCAGTGAAAATGACGGGCTGGTGTTCACCGCCAGCGGCTTTACCCAACGGTTGCCGACGCTGCTGAAAAAACTGGTCGAAGGCTATGCCACGTTCCAGCCGACGGCGCAGCAGCTGGAGCAGGCGAAATCCTGGTATCTGGATCAGCTGGACGCGGCGGACAAAGGCAAAGCGTTTGAGATGGCTATCCAGCCGATGCAGATGCTGTCGCAGCTGCCCTATACGCAGCGCGAAACGCGCCGCGCGCTGGTCAAAGCGATCGGGATCGACGAGGTAGTGGCGTATCGCGACAATCTGATCCATCATGCGACGCCTGAACTGCTGGCGGTTGGCAATCTCAGCGCCGACAGCGTGACGCAGCTTGGCCGTGAGCTGAAACAGCAGATGCAGACTCAGGGTACGCAGCTCTGGCGTAACAACTATGTTTCCTTCGCTAAGCCCGTGAAAGCCAACCTGCAAAAAACCGGCAGCAGCACCGATTCGGCGCTGGCGGCGCTCTATGTGCCGCTCGGCTACGGCGAATATCAGAGCATGGCGAACAGCTCTATGCTGAGTCAGATCGTGCAGCCCTGGTTCTACAATCAGCTGCGCACCGAGGAGCAGTTGGGCTATGCGGTATTCGCTTTCCAGATGCCGGTCGGCCGCCAGTGGGGCATCGGCTTCCTGCTGCAAAGCAACAGCAAGCAGCCCGCTTACCTGCTGCAGCGCTATCAGGCTTTTTATCCGCAGGCGGAAAAACGGCTGCGCGCCATGCCGCAGAGCGACTTCGCCCAGTATCAGCAGGCAATGATTAATCAGCTGAAGCAGCGGCCGCAAACCCTGGATGAAGAGGCGTCGCGCTACAGCCGGGATTTCGATCGCCAGAATTACGCCTTCGATACCCGACAGAAAGTTATAGAAGCGATCCAGCAGCTGACGCCGGGCGAACTGGCGGACTTCTTCCACCGTGCCGTGATGAAAAAAGAGGGCATGGCGATGACGTCGCAGATTGCGGGCAACAGCGCGGAAAAAGTCGCCTTTGCGCGGCTGCCCGGATGGAAAACCTGGAATGAGGTGGCGAAACTGCAGCAGTCGCTACCGGTTAAGAGTGAGACGCAATGAGTTACCCTGAGTCGCTGAATCCTCTGACGCTGCCGCTGCGCGGCGAGCGTCTGATCGAGGCTTCGGCGGGAACCGGCAAAACCTTTACTATCGGCGTGCTCTATTTGCGCCTGCTGTTGGGGTTGGGCGGCGAAAACAGTTACAGCCGCCCGCTGTCGGTCGAAGAAATTCTGGTGGTGACCTTTACCGAGGCCGCCACCGCTGAACTGCGCGGACGCATCCGCGAAAATATTCATGAGCTGCGGCTGGCCTGCGTGCGCGGCGCCAGCAGTAATCCGATGCTGGCGCAGCTGCTGGGCCAGATTGACGATCTCTCGCAGGCCGCTTCGCTGCTGCTGGCGGCGGAGCGTCAGATGGACGAGGCGGCGATATTCACTATTCACGGCTTCTGCCAGCGCATGCTTAACCTGAACGCCTTTGAGTCCGGCATGCTGTTCGAGCAGGAGCTGATAGAGGATGAGGCGGCGCTGTTTAAACAGGCGACGGCGGACTTCTGGCGACGCCACTGCTATCCGCTGACGCTGGAGGTGGCGCGCGCCATTATCGCTGAGTGGAACGGACCCGAAAGCCTGCTGACGACGCTGCGGCCCTGGCTGCAGGGCGAGTCGCCGCGCCTGAAGCGTCCACCTGCCGACGATGAAACCCTTGCGACGCGCCACGCCGCCAACCTGGCGCGCATCAGCGCCATGAAGCAGCAGTGGCAGGCGGTAAGCGACGAAGTTGAAGGCATCGTCAGCCAGTCCGGCGTTGATAAGCGCAGCTACAGCAGCAAATATCTGCCGCTCTGGGTGGCGAAGATCACCCAGTGGGCCAACAGCGAAACGGTGGACTATCTCTTTCCTAAAGAGCTGGAGCGTTTCGCCCAGCGCGTGCTGCTGGAAAAAACCAAAAAAGGCGAGCCGCCGCAGCATCCGCTGTTTCAGGCGGTAGAGGCCTTTCTCGCTGAGCCGCTGTCGCTGCGTGACCTGGTTATCGCCCGCGCGCTGGTGGAAGTGCGCGACGCGGTGCGCAAAGAGAAGCGCCTGCGCGCGCTGCTCGGCTTCGACGATCTGCTGAGCCGGCTTGACGAGGCGCTGCAGCAGCCGGGCGGCATGCTGCTGGCCGACACTATCCGCACCCGTTTTCCGGTGGCGCTGATCGATGAATTTCAGGATACCGATCCGCAACAGTACCGTATTTTTCGCACGCTCTATCTTAATCAGCCTGAGCTGGCGCTGCTGCTGATCGGCGATCCCAAACAGGCTATTTACGCCTTCCGCGGCGCCGATATTTTTACCTATCTGCGCGCGCGCAGCGAGGTCAGCGCCCACTACACGCTTGATACCAACTGGCGATCGTCGCCGGGAATGGTGCAGAGCGTAAACCGCCTCTTTGCCCGCATGGATTCGCCGTTTCTCTTTTCAGCTATTCCGTTTCTGCCGGTTAATCCTGCCGAGCCGAATCAGCATCTGACGCTGTTGAAAGATGCGCAGCCGCAGGCGGCGCTGCGTTTCTGGCTACAACCCGGCGACGGCGTGGGCGTAAGCGACTATCAGCAATTTATGGCGCAGCAGTGCGCCGCCGATATCAGCCGCTGGCTGGTGGCCGGACAGCAGGGGCGCGCGTTGCTGGGCAAGGGCGATAACCTGCGGCCGGTTCAGGCGTCCGATATTACCGTACTGGTACGCAGCCGCAACGAAGCAGGCCTGGTTCGTGACGCGCTGAACGGCCTGTCGATTCCATCGGTTTACCTCTCCAACCGCGACAGCGTCTATACCACTCCCGAGGCGCGTGAGCTGCTGTGGCTGTTGCAGGCGATACAGGCGCCGGAGCAGGAGCGTCTGCTGCGCAGCGCGCTCGCCACCTCGATTTTCGCTATCGACGCCGCCTCGCTGGATACGCTGAGCCAGAACGAGCGCGAATGGGATGCGCTGGTAGAGCAGTTCGCCGGCTGGCAGCAGCTATGGCACCAGCGCGGCGTGCTGCCAATGCTGCGCGACGTGATGACTCAGCGGCAGCTGGCGGAAAATATGCTGGCCTCGGAGAACGGCGAGCGCAGGCTCACCGATCTGATGCACCTTGGCGAGCTGTTGCAAGAGGCCTCAACGCAGCTCGACAGTCCCCATGCGCTGGTGCGCTTTCTCGCCCAGCAGATCGCCCGACCTAATAGCCAGTCGGCGGATCAGCAGCTGCGCCTGGAGAGCGATCGCCATCTGGTACAGATCGTTACCATCCATAAATCCAAAGGATTACAGTACCCGCTGGTGTGGCTGCCTTTCGCCGCTGGCTTTCGCGAGGCAGCCAGTGCGCTCTATCACGACCGGGAGAGCTTCGCGACGCTGCTCGACGTGCAGGGCGACGAGCAGAGCATGGAGCTGGCCGAGCAGGAGCGACTGGCGGAAGATTTGCGTCTGCTCTACGTCGCCCTGACGCGCTCGGTGTACCACTGCAGCGTCGGCATTGCGCCGTTGTTTAAAGGCGCGCGCAAAAAAGAGGGCGACAGCGATCTGCACAAAAGCGCGCTGGGCTATCTGGTGCAGCAGGGAGAGAGCGGCGACGCCGACCGTCTGCGCACCTGCCTGGCGACGCTGGCGGATGGTGATACCGAGGTAGTGAGCGACGATCTGATCCCCGGCGAAAACTGGCGCGAGCAGGCACAGCCCGACGATGCGCTCAGCAGCCGTCAGGTCACGCGCGACCTACGTGACGCCTGGCGCGTCACCAGCTACTCAGGTTTACAGCAGCACAACAGCTCGCCGCTGCTGGAAGCGATGCCCACTTTCGATATCGACGCGGCTGGCGAAGAGGGCGGCGAAGCGGAGAACGTGCTGACGCCGCATCACTTTCCACGCGGCGCGGCGGCGGGCACCTTTTTGCACGGCCTGTTTGAATCGCTCGATTTTACCCGGCCGCCGGATCGGACGCTGCTGGAGACGCAGCTGGAACAGAACGGCTACCCCCCGCACTGGCTGCCGGTGCTGGAGGCGTGGATTGCACGCGTGCTGCACACGCCGCTTAATCACGACGGGCTGACGCTGGGCGCGCTGCAAAACCATGACCGGCTGGTGGAGATGGCTTTTTATCTGCCGCTGGAGCGCATGCTTAACGCAGCGGAGCTGGATGCGCTGATGCGCCAGCACGATGCGCTGTCGGCGCGCGCGCCGCGTCTGGAGTTTCATCAGGTGCAGGGGATGCTGAAAGGCTTTATCGATCTGGTATTTCGCTGGAACGGTCAATATTATCTGCTGGATTATAAATCCAACTGGCTAGGCGACAGCGAAGCGGCCTATACCCCAGAGGCGATGGCGCAGGCGATGGTGGATCACCGCTACGACTTGCAATACCAGCTCTATACGCTGGCGCTGCATCGCTATCTGCAGCATCGTCTGCCCGGTTATGATTATCAGCGCCACTTTGGCGGCGTGTTTTATCTGTTTTTGCGCGGCGTCGATGGCAGTTCGCCAGAAAACGGCATCTTTACCGCGCGGCCGTCGGCGGCATTCGTCGACGGGCTGGACGCGCTGTTTCGTCGCCCGAAAGAGGAGGAAGTATGACGGAGATAGTGTCATTGCTCGATCAGGCGGTAGAGAAACGTCTGCTGCGGTCGCTCGATCTCCAGTTTGCGCGGCTGCTGGCCGACGCCTCACAGCCTGCATGGCTGTTGGCGGCCGCCTGCGTCAGCGCCGAAGCGGGCGACGGTCATGTCTGCTTGCCGCTGGCGCATCTGACCCCAGAGACGCTGTTTGCCGGACGTCACCCCGAACTGGCGCAGGCTTTATGGCGCGCAGCGGGCGCGCCGCCATGCTGGAAAACGGCGCTATCGGGCTGGCCGGCGCTGAGCGATGGCGGCATCGCCACGCCGCTGGTGCTCAATCATGAGCGGCTCTATCTGCATCGCCTGTGGCAAAGCGAAGGCCAGGTGGCGCGCTTTTTCACCCGACAGGCGGAGATGGCGGAGATGGATATCGCCGCGGCGCAGAACGTGCTGAGCACGCTGTTCGGCGATCGTCCCGATGACTGGCAAAAAATTGCCGCCGCCGTGGCGCTGACGCGCAAAACGGCGGTGATATCGGGCGGCCCCGGGACGGGCAAAACCACCACCGTGGCGAAGCTGCTGGCGGCGATGATCCGCCTGAGCCGCAGCAGCCTGCGTATTCAGCTGGCGGCGCCGACCGGTAAAGCGGCGGCGCGCCTTACCGAATCGCTCGGTCAGGCGCTGCAGGCGCTGTCGGTAAGCGACGAGGAACGGGCGCGTTTCCCCAGCGAAGCCACGACGCTGCATCGCCTGCTGGGCGCGCAGCCCGATACGCAGCGGCTGCGCTATCACGCCTCGAACCGGCTTCATCTCGATGTGCTGGTGGTGGACGAAGCCTCTATGGTCGATCTCTCGATGATGGCGAAGCTGATCGTGGCGCTGCCCGACCATGCGCGCGTGATTTTCCTTGGCGATCGCGATCAGCTGGCGTCGGTGGAAGCGGGCGCGGTACTGGGCGATATCTGTCGCTGCGCTGAAACGGGCTACAGCCTGTCGCGCGCGCAGCAGCTGGTGGCGCTGACGCAGTGTGCACTTGACGGTGCGGATGATGCGCGCGCGCCCGACGTGCGTGACAGCATCTGTTTGCTGCGCAAAAGTTACCGTTTCGACGCGAAATCGGGCATTGGTCAGCTGGCGCGCGCGGTCAATCTCGGCGATGCGCGCGAGGTCGAGGCGGTGATTAACGCCGCCTTTGAGGATATCGATTTTCAGGCGCTGCAGAGTGGCGAAGCCTATCAGGCCATGCTTGATGCCGTAGCGGAGGGCTACCGTCCTTACCTGAAATTAGTGCAGGCGCGCGCGCCGGTTGAGGAGATCCTGCAGGCGTTCAGCCGCTATCAGCTGCTTTGCGCCTTGCGCGACGGGCCCTTTGGCGTTCAGGGATTGAATCAGCGCATCGAGCAGCGTCTGGTTCAGCTGCAGCGTATCCGCCGTCCGGCAGTTGGCAGCCGCTGGTATGCGGGACGGCCGGTGATGGTGACGCGGAACGACAGCGCGCTGGGGCTTTTCAACGGCGATATCGGCATTACGCTGCGCGATGCAGAGAATCAGCTGAAGGTCTTTTTCCCGTTGCCGGATGGTTCGGTGAAGGCGGTACAGCCGAGCCGCCTGCCGCCGCACGATACCGCCTGGGCGATGACGGTGCATAAGTCGCAGGGATCGGAATTCGAACATACCGCGCTGGTGATGCCCGCTCAGTTTTCGCCAGTCTTGACGCGCGAGCTGGTTTATACCGCGATTACCCGCGCGCGCAAGCGGCTGACGCTCTACAGCGAGCCTGCGGTGTTTCAGCGCGCGGTGCAGCTGCAAACTCAGCGCCGCAGCGGGCTGGTGGAAAGGCTTAGTCTGGTTTAAAAGGACGCATCAGGCGCTGGCGCGAGCGACATGGGCCGTTACGCAAAGTCGCTTTCGCATCCTTGCCCGCTCGGCCCGCGCCTTCCCTGGCGCGGGACGCTTTGCTCCACGGCCCATGCCGCCCACGCTTCAGGATTTGGCGCCGTCTGAAAAGGCGAGAGTACAGTGGCTGGCCTGAATCAGGTCAGATCCGCCATTAGCACCTTAGAGCGCCGCTGGTAGTTATACATCTGCTTTTTACTCTCCGGCAGCGACTCAATATCCACCGGCGTAAAGCCGCGCTCCTGAAACCAGTGAATGCTGCGCGTCGTCAGAACAAACAGCTTCTCCAGCCCCATTTGTCGCGCCTGAAGCGCAACGCGCTGCAGCAGCATCTCGCCGCGTGAGGAGCTGCGATAGTCTGGATGCACCGCCACGCAGGCCATTTCGCCAATTTTCTCATCCATAAAGGGGTAGAGCGCTGCACAGGCGATAGTCAGGTTGTCGCGGATGATAATGGTGAACTTGTCGATCTCCATCTCCAGCTGCTCGCGCGAGCGACGCACCAGAATACCCTGCTGCTCCAGCGGGCGGATCAGCTCCAGAATGCCGCCGATATCGTTAATAGTGGCGCGGCGGATCTGCTCGCTCGACTCCATAACGATCTGCGTGCCAATACCGTCGCGTGAAAAGAGTTCCTGCAACAGCGCGCCATCTTCCTGATAGCTGATGAGATGGCTGCGGCGCACGCCGCTCCGGCAGGCTTTTACCGCGCCGCGCAGGAAACGCACAGTGCCGGACAGATAGTCGCCGTCGCTCTCCATCTCCTCGATGCGCGCCTGCGCGTCATTCGGGAAGAGTTCAGAGATAATCGCGCCGTCGCGGCTGGTCACCCCCTGCTCGGAGCAGAAACCAATCATTTTTTCCGCCTTCAGCTTGATCGCCAGCTGGGTGGCGACCTCTTCCGACGTCAGGTTAAAGCTCTCGCCAGTAACGGAAACCGCCACCGGGCCGAGCAGCACGATTGCATTGTTATCCAGCTGCCGATGGATCGCCTCTTCGTCGATGCGGCGAATACGCCCGCTGTGGCAGTAATCCACGCCGTCATCCACGCCCAGCGGCTGCGCAATAATAAAGTTGCCGCTGACGACATTGATATGCGCACCCTGCAGCGGCGTGTTGTTAAGGCTCATTGAAAGCCGCGCCGTAATATCGAGTTGTAACCGTCCCGCCGCCTGCTTCACCAGCTCCAGCGATTGCGCATCGGTGACGCGGGTGTGCTTGTGGTAAACCGGCTCCAGCTGATGCTCCGCCAGGCTGGCGTCAATCTGCGGACGCGCGCCATACACCACCACCAGACGTATCCCGAGGCTGTGCAGTAAACCAATATCGTTGACGATACTGGAGAAATTTTCGTGCTCGATCGCTTCGCCGCCCAGCATGATGACAAAGGTCTTGTCCCGATGGGCATTGATATAGGGAACGGTGTGGCGAAAACCCTGAACCAGCTCAGTACTACGTTCCTTCACGGCAAACCTCAATGAATGATTATTCGTAATTTCTGTATTTTTATTCTTTCGGTGCCACTTTTGCAAGGATTAAACCTGACGTAAATTTACGTTTTTTCGGGTGCGTCAGACGCTAAGAGACTGCATTATTTAGCTTTTCCAGGATGACTTAGCCAAAGGTATGGGCTAAAGTTTTTACCGCCGTTTATTGAAGTGGCGCTTTTTTAGACAGAACAGAGCAGCTGGGGCGGCATGTCAGAATCAAATCCTCTTATTTCCCGCAGAAGGCTCTTGCAGGGTACAGGCGCATTATTGCTGCTGAGTGTCAGCCGCGCAGGCCTGGCAGCGAAAAATCATATTGTCGCGGTACGTATCTGGCCCTCCTCGACCTATTCGCGCATGACGCTGGAATCCAGCGTGCCGCTTCACTATAAGCAGTTTGCGCTTACGCATCCGGATCGGCTGGTAATCGATATTAAAGATATGCACCTCAACCCGGTGCTGAAAGGCGTCGATAAGCTGGTACGCGTTAACGATCCCTTTATCAAAAATGCGCGGGTAGGGCAGTTCGACGCCAGTACTGTGCGTATCGTGCTGGAGCTAAAGCGCAACGTCGCGCCAAAAACCTTCACTCTGGCGCCGGTGGCCGGGATCAAACACCGGCTGGTGGTGGATCTCTATCCCAGCCAGGACACCTCGGTCGACGATCCGCTGCTGGCGCTGCTTAAGGATTACAACCAGGGCGATCTGGAACGCAATGAACCGGCGACCGCGCCGCTGCCTGGCAAGGCGGGGCGCGACAGGCCGATGATCATCATGATCGATCCCGGCCACGGCGGCGAAGATCCCGGCGCGCATGGCAAATACAAGACGCGCGAAAAAGATATCGTGCTGAAGATTGGCCGACGGCTAAAAGCGCTGATCGACAAAGAGCCGAATATGAAGGCCTATATGACGCGCAACGAGGATGTGTTTATTCCGTTGCGGGTTCGGGTGGCGAAAGCGCGCAAGCAGCGCGCCGATCTCTTTGTCTCTATCCACGCCGACGCCTTTACCAGCCGCAGCGCGCGTGGCTCTTCGGTGTTCGCGCTCTCGACCAAAGGGGCGACCTCAGCGGCAGCGCGTTTCCTGGCGCAGACGCAAAACGAATCGGATCTCATTGGCGGCGTCAGCAAAAGCGGCGATCGCTACCTCGACCACACCATGTTCGATATGGTGCAGCGGCAGACCATTCACGACAGCCTGAAGTTTGGTAAAGAGGTGTTGCATCGTATGGGACGCATCAACCATCTGCATAAGCGTACCGTCGATCAGGCTGGCTTCGCAGTGCTCAAGGCGCCGGATATCCCGTCGATTCTGGTGGAGACCGCCTTTATCAGCAATGTGGAAGAGGAGCGAAAGCTACGCACCAGCCGTTATCAGCAGCAGGTTGCCGAGGCGATTTTTCACGGGATAAAAGCCTATTTTGATAATGGCGGGGCGCTGGCGCGTCGTTAAAGAAGAGGGGGATAGCGCAGGCTGTCCCGTTTTCATAAAGCACAAAAACAAAAAAGCACCCTTTCAGGTGCTTAAATGATTGGTTGCGGGGGCCGGATTTGAACCGACGACCTTCGGGTTATGAGCCCGACGAGCTACCAGGCTGCTCCACCCCGCGTCCGTCTTGCGCTTTGCTTCTTGCTACTTTGGCTCTTCGTTAAAAGAGTTGGTTGCGGGAGCCGGATTTGAACCGACGACCTTCGGGTTATGAGCCCGACGAGCTACCAGGCTGCTCCATCCCGCGTCCGTAGTGCGCATTGCGACTTTTCACATTGTCTCTTCATCAGAAGAGTTGGTTGCGGGAGCCGGATTTGAACCGACGACCTTCGGGTTATGAGCCCGACGAGCTACCAGGCTGCTCCATCCCGCGTCCGTGGATGCGCACTATACCTCGCGGAGCTGATGATGCAACCCCTTTTTGCCGCGAAGCGCCAAATTGACTGCTGTTTGCTGAATATTTTCTCCATCTGGCTAATTATCGCACAGCTGCGCGCGTGGAAAGAGCTAGCGGATTTCAATCTGTCAGGCGCTTTGCTATCGTCGCGTGGCGACGAACACTAATGAATAAGAGACGGCGATGAATAAAGGACACTGGGCGAAGTATGTACTTACTGGTGCAATGTTTGCGCTGCTGGCGGGTTGTAGCTCAAAACCAACCGATCGCGGGCAGCAATATAAAGATGGCAAGCTGGAACAGCCGCTGGCGCTGGTTAATCAGCCCAACGCCAAAGGCCGACCGGTAAACGGCAGAGACTTCGGCGAGCAGGTACGACAGATACAGTACGCCTCCTCGGCTCTCTATGGACGCCACACCGGCACCTACAGCGCGATTGAGAACTGGCTGATGGCCGGCGCCGATACGCGCCAGCTGCGTCAGTTCGGTCTGAACGCCTTCCAGATGGAGGGGACCGATAACTATGGCAACGTGCAGTTTACCGGCTACTACACGCCGGTTGTGCAGGCGCGCTACACGCGTCAGGGCGAATTCCAGTATCCCATCTACCGTATGCCGCCGCGCAAGCGCGGAGCGAAGCTGCCGAGCCGCGCCTCTATCTATAGCGGCGCGCTGGACGACCGCTATGTTATCGGCTGGAGCAACTCGCTAATCGATAACTTTATTATGGACGTGCAGGGCAGCGGCTATGTGGATTACGGCGACGGCCGCCCGATGACCTTTTTCGGCTACGGCGGCAAAAACGGCTGGGCCTATCACAGCATTGGCAAAGAGCTGATCGATCGCGGCGAAGTTAAGCGCGAAGATATGTCGATGCAGGCTATCCGCGACTGGGCGGCAGCGCACTCCCCGCAAGAGGTGCGCGCGCTGCTGGAGACGAACCCGTCTTTCGTCTTCTTTAAGCCGGAACCCTATACACCGGTGCGTGGCGCCAGCGCGGTGCCGCTGGTGGCGAAAGCCTCGGTAGCGTCGGACCGCTCGCTGATCCCGGCGGGAACCGCGCTGCTGGCGGAAGTGCCGCAGCTAAATGAAAAGGGCAAGTTCAACGGTAAATATGAGATGCGCCTGATGGTGGCGCTGGACGTTGGCGGCGCGATTAAGGGCCAGCATTTTGATATCTATCAGGGCATCGGGCCTGATGCGGCGCACCTGGCGGGCTTTTACAACCACTACGGCCGCGTCTGGGTGCTGAAAGCCGCGCCGGGCGCCGGACAGCCGCTGTTCAGCAACCCGCAAAACGGCGATAATGGCTCTCTGTTACTGGGTTCAAACTGATTTCTCTGCGGGCCGTGTGGCCCGCATGACGTGACAAGGTTGATTATGAGTGTGGTTAACGAGGCCTGGCGTCAGCGTTTTGGCGGCACGGCACGTCTCTATGGGCAGGAAGCGCTGACGCGTTTCGCCGCGGCGCACTTCTGCGTTATTGGTATCGGCGGCGTCGGTTCCTGGGCGGCGGAAGCGCTGGTGCGCACCGGCATCGGCAAAATTACCCTGATCGATATGGATGATGTCTGCATCACCAACACCAATCGTCAGATCCATGCGCTGAACGGCAACGTCGGCAAGGCGAAAACCGAAGTGATGGCTGAGCGCCTGCGCGCTATCAATCCCGACTGCGAAGTGATCTGCATCGACGATTTTATTACGCCGGATAACACGGCGGAACTGATGGCGGCGGGCTATGACTATGTGATCGACGCGATCGACAGCGTGCGTCCGAAAGCGGCGCTGATCGCCTGGTGCCGCCGCAATAAGATCCCACTGATCACCACCGGCGGCGCGGGCGGCCAGATCGATCCGACGCAGATTCAGGTCGCCGATCTGGCGAAGACGATTCAGGATCCGCTGGCGGCCAAACTGCGCGAGCGGCTGAAGGCGCTCGGCGTGGTGAAAAACAGCAAAGGCAAGCTGGGTATCGACTGCGTTTTCTCTACCGAAGCGCTGATGTATCCGCAGCCGGACGGCAGCGTCTGCGCCGCGCGCAGCACCGCCGAAGGGCCGAAAAGAATGGATTGCGGATCGGGATTCGGCGCCGCCACTATGGTGACCGCCACCTTCGGCTTTGTCGCCGTTTCCCATGCGCTGAAGAAATATCTGGCGCGGGCGGCGCGTCAGGCAGCGTAGGAACTCAGGGCTGCGCCGCGTGCGCGGCCTGATGTACCGCCTCTGCCAGCGCCTTCAGACCGCTGCTGCGCGAGGCGCTGAGCTGGGCGCGCAGGCCCAGTTCATCAAATAGCTGCAACGGATCTTCTGCCAGCAGCGCCTGCGGCGTTTTCCCTTCCACGGCGGTAAGCAGCACCGCAAGCAGACCACGTACAATGCGGCCTTCGCTGTCGCCGTAAAAATGCAGCGTGCCGTCGTGGCGCAGCTGGCTGCCGAGCCAGACGCGGTTTTCACAGCCGGTCAGCTCAATGTCAGCGGTTTTCAGCGCGTCCGGCAAGGCAGGCAGCTGGCGGCTGAGCTGAATAAGCTGACGATAGCGATCTTCCCACTGTTGAAAATGGGCGAACTTCTCTTTCAGGCCGTCAAGGGTGATCAGATCGCCAAACGGGTGCGGGCCAGCCAGGGTCTGACTCATACTTCCTCCTCCGACAACAGGTCGAGTGCGGTGTAGATGGCGCGAGTCAGCGCATCTACATCCTGCAAATTATTATAGGGCGCGAAAGAGACGCGCAGCGTGCCGCTCACGCCAAGCGCCGCCATCAGCGGCTGTGCGCAGTGCTGGCCGGCGCGCAGCGCAATGCCCTGTTCCGCCAGCAGCGTCACGATATCGCTGTGGTGTACGCCCTCGAAATCAAACGCCAGCACGCTTGAGCGCCCGACGCGGTAGCTGCGGAAACCGGGAAACTCGCTGAGCTGCTCTTCAGCCAGGCTGGCAAGCTGCTGGCTCCACATCTCCGCTTTCAGCCGGTCATGCTGCTCAAGCCAGCTGAGCGCGGCGCTCAGGCCCACCACGCCCGCGACGTTCGGCGTCCCCGCTTCGAAACGCCAGGGAACGGGCTGCGGCGTAAAGCCGCTGAAATCCACCTGAGTGAGCATCTTGCCGCCGCCTTGCCAGGGCGTCATCTCCTCCAGCAGTTCGGCTTTGCCATACAGCACGCCGATGCCGGTTGGGCCGTAGAGCTTATGGGCAGAAAAGGCGTAGAAATCGATCCCCAGCGCCTGTACGTCAGGCGGGCAGTGCGCCACGCCCTGCGCGCCGTCGACCATCACTTTCGCACCCACGCTGTGCGCCAGCGCGATAGCCTGCGCCAGATCCGGGCAGCCGCCCGTTACGTTGGACATCTGACCTATGGCCAGCAGCCGGGTACGCGCGTTGAGCAGCGACGGCAGCAGCGTCATATCTGGCAGGCGATCCGCGCCGATGGGCCATTTCACCACCTTCGCGCCGCGCGCCTGGGCCGCCATCAGCCAGGGCACCAGATTGGCGTGATGCTCCGCCTCGCTCACCAGGATCTCATCGCCCGCCTTCAGGCGCGGCAGCAGCCAGCTGTTGGCGACCAGGTTAATCGCTTCCGTGGTGCCGCGCGTCCAGACAATCTGATGGCTGTGCGCCGCATTCAGCAGGCGTGCCACCTGATGCCGCGCCTGCTCATAACGCTCGGTCAGCTGTTGCGCCGCGCCGTACTGGCTGCGATGCACTGTGCCGGCGCTCAGGCTGTAAAACTGTTGCGTGGTATCGATCACCACCTGAGGCTTGAGCGTAGTCGCGGCGCTGTCGAGATAAACACCTGCATCGTTCAGCGCCGGAAACTGCTGGCGGAATGCGGTGGGATTGAATGCGGTCATGCTTTGTCTCGTCTTATAAATAAACAGGACCAGAGCAAAAGCCTGGCTCTCTCCTGGCAAAGCTGTAAAAGCGCGTTATGCTGATTAATGCAAGGTTTAAACCAAAACCCGTACAATGAGCAACCTTCTTTAGTCGATTTGACTAGGGTCAGCTGACGCGGGTGGTTTGATGCAATCAATCTACAAGGAGATGGAAAATGAAAAAACTTTCAGCAGTGCTGGCTGTCTGTGCTATGGCTTTTACTCTGGCCGCGTGTTCAAGCAATTATGTCATGCATACCAATGATGGTCGCACCATTGTCTCCGCAGGTAAGCCTTCAGTAGACAACGATACCGGTATGATCAGCTATAAAGACGCTAACGGCAACAAGCAGCAGATTAACCGTTCAGATGTCAAAGAGATGGTTGAAGTGAAGTAAGCGCCCGGCGTCTGCTTCAGGCAAAAAAAAGCACCGCAATTTGCGGTGCTATTCAAAATCACTATGGACAGACAGGGTAAATCTACAGGAATTAAAAGTTTGATCTGCAATCGTCAGATCAAAATGCAAACACAACATCACGACCACAAGCCAAAAGTTTTCCGGAAGTCTGCGAACTCACTCACAAATCCTGAAATCTTTTCGTTCCGGCTCAGGAAGTGCGGCAACTATAGGTATTTGCTGGAGCTTCCTCAACGGACAATTTATAATGCCTCGGATTACTAAAACTAATATGTGAATGCTTGTTATAAGCGCACGTGTTTTGCCCCTGATCCGAGCACGGAAAACCATGTCGAAACGCCTTCCTCCTCTTAATGCACTCCGCGTGTTTGACGCCGCGGCGCGCCATCTCAGCTTTACCAAAGCCGCCGAAGAGTTGTTCGTTACCCAGGCCGCAGTAAGCCATCAGATAAAATCGCTGGAAGATTTTCTCGGGCTTAAGCTGTTTCGCCGCAGGAATCGTTCGCTGTTACTGACGGAGGAGGGCCAGAGCTACTATCTCGATATCAAAGAAATTTTCACTGCCCTTAATGATGCGACGCGCAAGTTACAGGCGCGCAGCGCGAAGGGCGCCCTGACCGTCAGCCTGCTGCCCAGCTTCGCCATTCAGTGGCTGGTGCCGCGCCTCTCCAGCTTTAATATGGCTTATCCGGGCATTGACGTGCGTATCCAGGCGGTAGACCGTGATGAAGAGAAGCTGGCCGACGATGTTGACGTAGCGATCTTCTACGGTCGCGGTAACTGGCCAGGACTGCGCGTGGAAAAACTTTATGCCGAATATTTGCTGCCGGTCTGTTCGCCCGCGTTGATGACCGGCGATAATCCGTTGAAAACGCCGATGGATCTGTCGCGTTTTACCCTGTTGCACGACGCCTCGCGGCGCGACTGGCAATCCTATATCCGCCAGTTAGGCTTGCAGCATATTAATGTCCAGCAGGGGCCGATTTTCAGCCACAGCGCCATGGTGTTGCAGGCCGCGATTCACGGCCAGGGCGTAGCGCTGGCGAATAATGTGATGGCGCAGAGCGAGATCGAAGCTGGCCGGCTGATCTGTCCGTTCAACGACGTACTGGTCAGTAAAAATGCTTTTTATCTGGTTTGTCATGACAGCCAGGCAGAACTGGGTAAAATAGCCGCCTTTCGGCAGTGGATCATCGCGAAAGCCGCCAGCGAACAAGAAAAATTCCGCTTTCGCTACGATCATTAACTTATTGATTTCTGTACAGTGAGGTACAGATGCACCTTGAGGATAGTCAGATGTCCAGTCGTGCCATGTTTATTTTTGCCGCCATCAGCGGGTTTTTGCTGGTGGCCTTTGGCGCTTTTGGTGCCCACGTATTAAGTCGTTCGCTCGGGCCAGCCGAAATGGCCTGGATCCATACTGGGCTGGAGTATCAGGCGTATCACACGCTGGCAGTAATCGGCCTGGGAGCAGCGATGCTGCGCCGCGCCAATCTCTGGTTTTACTGGAGCAGCGCCTTTCTTGCCCTTGGCATCGTGCTGTTTAGCGGCAGCCTTTACTCTCTGGCGCTGTCGCATCTCAAGTTTTGGGTTTTTGTTACGCCGGTCGGCGGGTTTTGTTTCCTGATCGGCTGGTTTCTGATGTTGATTGGCGCGCTGCGTCTTAAACGAAAGGCAGATCGCCATGAATAAAGTTTTACTCTATTGCCGTCCCGGTTTTGAAAAAGAGTGTGCGGCGGAAATCGCCGCCAGAGCCGCCGAGCGTGAAATCTATGGTTTCCCGCGGGTTAAAGAGAACAGCGGCTACGTACTGTTCGAATGTTATCAGCACGAAGAGGCCGATCGCCTGGTGCGCGATCTCCCTTTCGATACGCTGATTTTTGCCCGTCAGATGCTGGTGGTCGGCGAGCTGCTGAAAGATCTGCCGCCGGACGATCGCATTGCGCCGATTGTCGGCATGTTGACCGGCGTGGTCGAGAAGGGCGGCGAGCTGCGCGTTGAGGTGCCGGACACCAACGAAGCGAAAGAACTGACGAAGTTTTGCCGCAAGTTTACCGTGCCGCTGCGTGCCAGCCTGCGCGAAGCGGGTATCCTGCTCAACTACGAAAGCCCGAAGCGCCCGGTGGTGCATGTCTTCTTTATTGCACCCGGCGCCTGCTACGTTGGCTACTCGTTTGTCGGCAACAACTCGCCGTTCTATATGGGCATTCCACGCCTGAAGTTCCCGGCCGATGCGCCGAGTCGCTCAACGCTGAAGCTGGAAGAGGCGTTCCACGTTTTTATCCCTGCCGACGAGTGGGATGAACGCCTGGCGGGCGGTATGCACGCGGTCGATCTCGGCGCCTGCCCCGGCGGCTGGACCTATCAGCTGGTGAAGCGCAGCATGTGGGTTTACGCAGTCGATAACGGCCCGATGGCGCCGAGCCTGATGGATACCGGACAGGTGACGCACTGCCGCGAAGACGGCTTTAAGTTTCGCCCGACGCGTAATAACAACGACTGGCTGGTGTGCGACATGGTAGAGAAGCCGGTGCGCGTCGCCAACCTGATGACCGAATGGCTGGTCAACGGCTGGTGCCGCGAGGCGATCTTCAACCTCAAGCTGCCGATGAAAAAGCGCTACGAAGAGGTGACGCAGAACCTGGCGATGATCGACGAGGCGCTGAAGGCGCAGGGCATTAACGCCCAGATCCGCGCCCGCCAGCTTTATCACGACCGCGAAGAGGTCACGGTGCATATTCGCCGCATCTGGGGCGCGATCCCTGGCCGCCGCGACGAGCGTTAAGCGTCAGGCCGGGCGCTGCGCCGCCTGGCCTTCATAACGCAGCGTTTTCAGATTGCCCTGCAACACCAGATCCTGCTTCAGCACCGCAACCTGTCGGCTGATTAAGGCCGACTCGCGGCCAGCCGCCAGCTTCGCGCGCCATTTCTCCGGTACGTTATCAAGCTGCGCATAGATATCATCCAGCGACCCAAACGTCTGCAACAGCGTTTTTGCGCTTTTCGGGCCGATACCCGCTACGCCGGGAATTTTGCTGCTGCTGATGCCGCATAGCCCCCAGTAATCGGGCAGACGCTGCGGCGCAACGCCGAACTCGTTTTCAATAAAGGGCAGATCCAGCCAGCGCTTCTGAAAGTAGTCGCGGATGCGAATCTGCGGCGCGAGCAGCTGGCAATAGCCTTTATCGGTGGAGACGATGGTGGCCTGATGGCCCGCCTGCGCCATTTTTACCGCCAGCGTGGCCGCCAGATCGTCCGCTTCGTCTTCCTCGGCGATCCAGCAGCTGACGCCCGCGCGGCGAAACGCCTCCTGCAGCGCGGGCAGTTCAGCCTGCAGATCTTCCGGCATCGGTGGTCTACCGCTTTTATAATCCGGCAACAGCTGATGACGCCAGCCCTGATGGCGCTGTTCGCTGTCGAATACCGCTACGACGTGAGTCGGCTGCGTATGCCCCAGAAGCTGGCGCAGCGCCGCGAGGCAACCCTCGACGCAGGGCGATCCCTGTACTGCGTGCAGACGACGTATCAGGTTGAGCGCGTCTACGATAAGAAGGTGAAATGACATAAGCTAAACGGCAGCCCGTATGAGCTGCCTTCCTTGCGTTTTATTTAATGATCTCATAGCAGGGGATATAGGCGGTGCCCGGCAGCTTCATGCGGTGCTGGGCGACAAAGCCCTGCAGCAGCTCATCCATGCGGCGCATAATGTCCGGCTCGCCATGCAGCTTATACGGCCCTTTTTCCCGGATTTCGCGTATGCCGATCTCTTTCACGTTCCCGGCGACGATGCCGGAGAAGGCGCGTCGCAGGTCAGCCGCCAGCTGCTCCGCCGGCTGGTTGGTATAGAGATTGAGATTGGCCATATTTTCATGCGTCGGCAGAAACGGCTTTTGCAGATCGGGCGAGATGCGGATCGACCAGTTGAAGCTGTAGGCGTCGCCGGTTTCCCGACGATACTCTTTCACCTGCGGCATCGCTTTTTTCATCAGGCGCGCCACTTCGGCGGCATCATCGATGACGATCTTGTAGTGTTTGCGCGCCTCTTCGCCCAGGGTATTGACGATAAAGTCGTCGAGCACGTGGAAGTAGTCAGCGCTCTCCTGCGGCCCGGTGAGGATAAGCGGCAGCACCTGCTCATGGTTCTGCGGATTCATCATAATGCCCAGCAGATAGAGCAGCTCCTCCGCTGTGCCCACGCCGCCCGGGAAGATAATGATACCGTGTGCAATGCGCACAAAGGCTTCCAGGCGTTTTTCGATATCCGGCATGATGATGAGTTCATTCACCAGCGGGTTAGGCGGCTCGGCGGCGATAATTGACGGCTCGGTCAGCCCGATAAAACGGCTGTCGCGGTAGCGCTGCTGCGCATGGCCTACCGCTGCGCCTTTCATCGGCGCTTCCATTACGCCTGGCCCGCAGCCGGTGCAGATATTCAGCTCGCGCAGACCCAGCTGGGTGCCGACGTTGCGGCAGTATTGATACTCCACCGCGTTGATCGAGTGACCGCCCCAGCAGACAACGGTATTGGGATACTCGCCGACGTGCAGCGCGCGCGCGTTGCGCAGTATAGAGAAAACCTGGTTAGTGATATGCGCCGAATCTTCCGGTGCCGCCTCCTGCATCCCGGCAATCGACAGCTGGCCGTTAACGAAAAGGATATCGCGCAGTACGGCAAACAGGTTGGCCTGCAGCGAGCGGATAATGCGTCCGTCAACAAACGCCTCTTCCGGCGGATTGATCAGTTCCAGCTTTACGCCGCGCTCGCGGCGCAGCACGTTAATATCGAAGTTTTCAAAGCGGGAAAGCAGTTCGTGGCTGCTGTCGGTCTGGCTGCCAGAATTCAGCACGGCGAGCGAGCAGTTACGAAACAGCTGGTAAAGATCGCTGCTCGCTGTGCGCTTGAGCATGTCCACTTCCAGCTGAGACAGCAGATCCATCGAGCCAAGAGGGCTGATATGCGTAATCAAATGAACTCCGTTACACCCGCCTGGGTGACTAATGACACCGCTGTTGCGGTGGCGAAAATTCCTGGCCGGCGATCCTCCGATCGCCGCCTTCACCAGAGTGCCTTGTCGACCGTGAATGCTCAAGGGGAACGCAACGCCTGACGCGCAGGCTGCGAGAGGACTCGCAAAGCTACTGCCGCACCAGACGAGAATATCCCGGCGTGAAGAGCACGTTGCTGCGCCAGGGGTTAATATCCAGACCGCCGCGGCGCGTGTAGCGCGCATAGACCGTAAGCTGCTGCGGCTGACAAAAACGCAGCACGTCGTTGAAAATGCGCTCCACGCACTGCTCGTGAAACTCATTGTGCTGGCGGAAAGAGATAAGGTAGCGCAGCAGCGCTTCGCGGTCGATGCGCGGGCCTTTGTAGCGGATCATCACCGAACCCCAGTCGGGCTGGTTGGTGATCAGACAGTTGGATTTCAGCAGATGGCTGACCAGCGTCTCTTCCACCACTTCGCTGCCTGCCGCATCGGCGAGGTAGTCAGCGTTGAAGCTGTAGTCCGCGATCTCAATATCCTGCTCGTCAATGCAGTAACCGCTAAACTGACCGATGGGCTGGCCCTCTACTTCGCTCAGGCGAAACAGCGCGACGCTGACGTCGCCCTGCGCGCAGGCGCTGAGATCGCGCTCCAGCGTCTGGCGTACTTCGCCCCAGTCGGCGAAGCGCGTCTGGTTAAAGCTGTTAAGGTAGAGCTTAAAGCTCTTCGACTCGATAAGATGTTCGCTGGTGGCGTTCAGCACCACTTCGCCCAGCGCGACCTGCGGCACCCCCTTGCTGTTGAGCCAGGAGAGTTCGTAAAGCGTCCAGATATCCGCGCCCGTAAAGGGCAGCGAATCGGGCATCAGCCCCAGCGGCGTGCGGTTCAGGCTGCGCGGCACCGCCTGCAGCAGGCTGGGATCGTATTGATCGTGATAGGCTGTGGGTTTGCCCAGGGTCAGGTTGCTCAGCGCCTGATCCTTTTCATATAAAGACATAGCGGTTACCCGTCATTCCAAACAAAGTGGATAAGTGTAACCCATCAGACGTGAGAAAAAGAGTCATGCAACAGACTGTGGATGCCCTGCGCGAATTTACCGCCCGCTATTGCGATGCCTGGCAGCAGCGCACCGGCCACGCGCCCGCCAGCCAGGCGCTTTATGGCGTGCCGTCCCCCTGTATTATCGCGACCCAGGCTGACGAAGTATGGTGGCAGCCGCAGCCCTTTACCTTGCCCGCCACGCTGGAAGCGGTAGAACGCGCGCTGGATATCACCCTTCAGCAGGATATTGCCGCCTTTTATACCGCGCAGTTTGCTGGCGATATGGCGGCGCGTTTCGGACAGCGGGAGCTTTCGCTGTTACAGGTCTGGAGCGAAGAGGATTTTTTGCGCCTGCAGGAGAACCTGATAGGACATCTGGTCATGAAGCGTCGCCTGAAACAGGCACCGACGCTGTTTATCGCCGCGACCGAATCGGAGCAGGAGATCATTTCGCTTTGCAATCTGTCCGGCGAAGTCATCCTCGAACAGCCTGGTACGAAAAAGCGAGAGGTTTTATCGGAAAATATCCAGAATTTTCTTAAATCTTTACAGGTGGTTATCCCCTGATTTGCAGACAATCGCTAGCAGGTTTGTGAGATATCTCTTACATGACTTGTGAGAGATTGGCATTTCTCATGAAAGACATCCAGAAGTCTGCAATGTAAAGATATTGTGAATCATTAACTTAATGGCGTTACTCCTAAAACTGGTCTATAAACATATAAAGTAACGCTGTTTAGTACCTTGTTTATTCAGCGGCCTCTGCCAGAATAGTCAGCAGTTGGCAGGAAGCCAGAGGATTGAAGATAGCGTCAGGATACGTCATGCCAGGAGGCGGGACCGTAACGGAGCTTACGTCACATGGAAGGCTTCAGGATGAAGCAGGAAACTCAGGAGAGAGTCAGGGACACCTCCAGGAAGGAGAATGTGAGCCGCATATGATGCGCGGCGGGCCTGGAAGCCAAAGGAATTATCAGGACGATAAGCGCAGGATGGCGCACAGGAAAAGTTGTCAAGGAAGAGCAGGGAGCATCAGCGTGGCGGGAAAGCTGCAAACGAACCGGGAGCACTGTTTTAACAGTGCTCCCTTTTTTTGCGCGCGCGTCTGGCGGTGGTATGCTTGCCGCCCCATTTATCGCTCGCTGGAGGTGGCGCATGACCCCTTTACTGTTACAACGGCTGGAGCAGCTCGAAACGCTGATGCGCGATCATCATCACTGGCAGGAGACGCCCCCGTCCGCCAGTGCGCTCGCCAGCAACCAGCCTTTCTGTCTTGATACGCTGGAGCCGCTCGAGTGGCTCCAGTGGGTATTGATCCCGCGTATGCGGGCGCTTATCGCCGCGCAGCAGCCGCTGCCGCAAAACTTTGCTATCGCGCCCTATTTTGAAATCGCGCTGACCTCCGCTACGCCAGGCCACGCGCCAATCCTGCACAGCCTGACGCAGCTCGACGCGCTGTTTATGGACGATCCCGCCTGATGCTGGAAATTATCTATCAGGATCAATGGCTGGTGGCGGTTAACAAGCCTGCCGGCTGGCTGGTGCATCGCAGCTGGCTGGATCGCAAAGAAAAAGTCGTGGTGATGCAGACCGTACGCGATCAGATTGGTCAGCACGTCTTTACCGCGCATCGCCTTGACCGCCCAACCTCTGGCGTGCTGCTGATGGGCCTCTCCAGCGAGGTGGGACGTTTGCTGGCGCAGCAGTTCGAGCAGCATCAGATGAAGAAAACCTATCACGCGGTCACGCGCGGCTGGCTGCAGGAGAGCGGCACGCTCGACTATCCGCTGGTGGAAGAGCTAGACAAAATCGCCGATAAGTTCGCGACGGAAGCGCGTACGGCGCAGCCGGCGGTGACCGATTATCAGGCGCTGGCCTGGGCAGAGATGCCGGTGCCGATTGGCCGCTATACCAGCGCGCGCTACAGCCTGATGCAGCTCTCTCCGCGCACTGGCCGCAAGCATCAGCTGCGTCGTCATATGGCGCATCTGCGCCATCCGATCATCGGCGACACCACCCACGGCGATCTGCGGCAAAACCGCGGCGCGGCACAGCATTTCGGCGCCAGTCGCCTGATGCTGCACGCCAGCAGCCTGGCGCTGACGCACCCGATAACCGGCGAGCCGCTGGTGATCCGCGCCGGGCTGGATGCGGTATGGCGGCAGATGGCGTTGCAATTCGGCTGGCAGGAGGCGCTCACCGCCGCAGGGCTTGAGTTTGCCGACGCGACAGGCGAGGATAGCACCTCAGTTTAAGGAGCAGGCACATGGCGAAGATTGGCATTTTTGTAGGCACAGTATATGGCAACGCGCTGCTGGTAGCGGAAGAGGCGCAGCCGATTTTACAGGCCCAGGGGCACGACGTTGCGGTGTATGACGATCCGACGTTAGCGCAGTGGCAAAATTACAGCAGCGAAGTGGCGCTGGTGATCACCTCGACCACCGGGCAGGGCAATTTTCCAGATAATATCGCCGCTCTTTATCAGGATGTGAAAGATAAGCTGGGCTATCAGCCTGAGCTGCGTTACGGCGTTATCGCGCTGGGCGACAGCAGCTACGATCACTTCTGCAACGCGGGCAAAACCTTCGACGCGCTCCTGCAGGAGCAGAGCGCGAAGCGCATCGGCGAGGTACTGCTGGTGGATGCGACCGAAGACCCCGAGCCAGAGTCAGTCACCTCTCCCTGGGTTGAAGCCTGGGGAAAACAGCTCTGAGTTAACGGCGTCCTGTGCCGGAACCGGTACAGGACGCGCGCTTATCAGGTTACCGGTGCCGGATTGAACACCGCCAGCTGGTTGCGAATGCCCCAGCGATCCGACCAGGTTTGCTGGCGACCGCTGGCGATCTCCAGAATCAGCCGGAAGAGCCGCCAGCCGACCTGCTCAATCGTCTCTTCGCCCGTGGCGATAGTGCCCGCGTTAATATCCATCAGATCGTGCCAGCGATCGGCCAGCGCGTTGCGCGTCGCCATCTTGATAACCGGAATCGCCGCCAGTCCGTAAGGCGTGCCGCGTCCGGTGGTAAACACCTGCAGCGTAATGCCCGACGCCATCTGCTGCGTGCCGCAGACGAAATCGCTGGCGGGCGTGGCGGCGTAGATCAGCCCGCGCCGCGTCGGGCGCTGCCCCGGCGACAGCACTTCGACAATCGCGCTGCGGCCCGATTTGGCGATAGAGCCGAGCGCTTTTTCCACCACGTTAGCCAGTCCGCCTTTTTTATTGCCGGGCGAGGGATTGGCGCTACGGTCGGTTTTGCCCTGATCGAGATAGTCGTCATACCATGCCATCTCCTCCAGCAGCCGCCTGCCTACCTCTTCATTGATTACGCGCGGCGTCAGCAGGTGAATCGCATCGCGCACTTCGGTCACTTCAGAGAACATCACCGTCGCGCCGCAGCGCACCAGCAGATCGGAGGCGAAGCCCACGGCGGGGTTGGCGGTCACGCCGGAAAAGGCGTCGCTGCCGCCGCACTGCATGCCGACGATCAGCTCTGAAGCGGGGCAGGTTTCGCGCTGGCGCTGGTTAAGGCGTTCAAGATGCCTTTTCGCCACGCTGAGGATCTCTTCCACCATCGCGCCGAAGCCGATATGACGTTCATCCTGTAAGCGCACAATATCGTTCTCATCCAGCGAGATCGCCTGCACGTCGTCGGTGCCGGTCAGCAGCCGCTCTGGCTGTAATTTTTCGCAGCCGAGGCTGACCACCATGATTTCGCCGCCGAAGTTAGCGTTCAGCGCCAGGTTATGAATGGTGCGAATCGGCACCACCGCCGCCGGCGCGTTAATCGCCACGCCGCAGCCGTAAAGATGGTTCAGCGCCACTACGCCATCGACGTTAGGGTAGTTCGGTAACAGTTCGCGCTCGATAATCTGCACCACATAGTCCACTACGCCCGCCACGCAGTGCACGCTGGTGGTAATGCCGAGCAGGTTGCGCGTGCCGACGCTGCCGTCCGCGTTGCGATAGCCTTCGAAGGTGTAGCCTTCCAGCGGCGGCAGGTCGGGAGGAACGTTAGTCGCGAGCGGCAGGCTGGCGAGCGGTGGCGCTTCGGGCAGCGCCACCAGCGACTCGTCAATCCAGCTGCCCGGCGCAATATCGCGCAGCGCATAGCCGATCACTTCGCCATAGCGACGGATAGGCGCGCCCCGCGGAATCGACGCGAGCGCGACTTTATGCCCTTGCGGGACATGTTCCGTCAGCGTCAGCCCGTCGGGAAAGGTCGTGCCAGCCGGCAGCCCCTGGTTATTGACCACGATCGCAACATTGTCATCCTCATGGACTTTGATATGGAGCGGCGGCTCATTCAGCATTCGGTTCATCACTCACCTTCCAGTCATGCGCGAGTTAATTAATAGCCTGTTGACGCGAACAACACAGCCCGCGTTCAGGCTTTATCACTGGCGTGGCGCGCCGTACATGGCGGCGCGTTATCGTTCATCATTACGCACATCAAATTTGCCAGCTTTAGTATATGAAGCAGCTTTCTCTGCCGCATTGTGCAACTGACCGGCATTTCATTGCGTTTCCGTCTCTTTTTGGTTCGCTTTCCCAAACGCAAGTGAAGAGTCTCACAAAGGTGCCTGCCTTCGCTTAAAAAATAGCCATTTTCAGGCGCAAAAAACGCTTTCCGTGAAGCGCGCCGCAGTTGATTGGGCAACTGCCAGACAATGCGTGCTAAACAGCCTTAATTGTCAGGCGTTCTTCCAGTGTCACCGCCTTTCGCCATTCCTATACTGGCTTTCGTTAGACAACGTTAGGTTATTCGTCACGACGCACTATCGGTTTGCCCCTATAAAAAAATCGCCGTGTTTAACCCGACTTCTCTCTGATACCCAACGCGATGTGTATGCAGTCAGAGCGAATGTAGCGAACGCTATATTTCAGGAGTGCATCATGAATAGTTACAGCCAGACGGCGGAAGCAGTGCAGAAGCGCACTAATGCCCGCTACTGGATCGTGGTGATGTTATTTATCGTCACTTCGTTCAACTACGGCGACCGCGCCACCATTTCGATCGCCGGTTCCGCCATGTCAAAAGATATCGGTCTGGACTCTGTCGGACTGGGCTACATCTTCTCGGCGTTTTCATGGGCCTATGTGATCGGCCAGATCCCTGGTGGCTGGCTGCTGGACCGCTTCGGCTCAAAACGCGTCTATTTCTGGAGCATCTTTACCTGGTCGCTCTTTACCCTGCTGCAAGGCTTCGTCGGTATTTTCAGCGGCTTCGGCATTATTGTTTCGCTGTTCCTGCTGCGCTTTATGGTCGGCCTGGCCGAAGCCCCTTCTTTCCCTGGCAACAGCCGTATCGTCGCGGCCTGGTTCCCGGCGCAGGAGCGCGGCACCGCGGTAGCAATTTTCAACTCCGCGCAGTATTTCGCCACGGTCATCTTTGCGCCGATCATGGGCTGGCTGGTCGCTCAGGTGGGCTGGGCGCATGTGTTCTGGTTTATGGGCGGCCTCGGCATCATTCTCAGCTTTATCTGGCTGAAAGTGATCCACGATCCCAATGACCATCCCGGCGTGAATAAAGCCGAGCTGGAGTATATGGAGCAGGGCGGCGCGCTGATCAATATGGATGCAAAAAAGAGCGAGCATAAGGTCAGCTGGTCTGAGAAGTGGTACCAGATCAAGCAGCTGCTCAGCTCGCGCATGATGGTAGGCATCTACCTCGGACAGTACTGCATCAATGCGCTGACCTACTTTTTTATTACCTGGTTCCCGGTCTATCTGGTGCAGGCGCGCGGCATGTCGATTCTGAAAGCCGGGATGATCGCCTCGATTCCAGCGGTGTGCGGCTTCCTCGGCGGCGTGCTCGGCGGCGTTATCTCCGATTACCTGATGCGTAAAACCGGCTCGCTCAACATTGCGCGCAAAACCCCTATCGTGCTCGGCATGCTGCTCTCTATCAGCATGGTGATGTGTAACTACAGTGATACGGAGTGGGTGGTGGTGTTCTTTATGGCGCTCGCCTTCTTCGGCAAAGGCATCGGCGCGCTGGGCTGGGCGGTTATGGCGGATACTGCGCCGAAAGAGATCAGCGGCCTGAGCGGCGGCCTGTTCAATATGTTTGGCAACTTATCCGGCATCGTGACGCCTATCGCTATCGGCTACATCATCGCCACCAGCGGCTCGTTTGAAGGCGCGCTGGTTTATGTGGGTATCCATGCGTTTATCGCCGCGTTCAGCTTCCTGGTGATTGCGGGCGATATCAAACGTATCGAACTGAAACACCGGACATAAGGAGGGAGTATGTCTACGCAAAGCTCGCCGGTTATCACCAGAATGCAGGTGATCCCGGTCGCCGGATACGACAGCATGTTGCTGAATATCGGCGGCGCGCATAACGCCTGCTTTACCCGCAATATTGTGGTGCTGACCGACAGCGCAGGCCACACCGGCGTCGGCGAAGCACCGGGCGGCGACACCATTTATCAGACGCTGGCGGAGGCGATACCGCAGGTAGAGGGCCAGCAGGTGGCGCGTATGAACCGGCTGGTGCAGCAGGTGCACAAAGGCAACCAGTCAGCCGACTTCGATACCTTCGGCAAGGGTGCCTGGACCTTTGAGCTGCGCGTCAACGCCGTCGCGGCGCTGGAGGCGGCGCTGCTCGATCTGCTCGGCCAGTGCCTCGGCGTGCCGGTGGCGGAACTGCTCGGCCCCGGCCAGCAGCGAGATGAGGTTACGGTACTGGGCTATCTCTTCTATATCGGCGACCGGCGCAAAACCGATCTGCCATATCAGAGCGGCGAAAACGGCGACTGCGACTGGTATCGCCTGCGCCATCAGGAGGCGCTGACGCCCGAAGCGGTGGTGCGTCTGGCCGAGGCGGCGCAGGAGAAATATGGCTTTAAGGATTTCAAACTCAAAGGCGGCGTGCTGCCGGGCGAACAGGAAATCGAGTCCGCCGCGGCGCTGAAGCGGCGCTTTCCAGACGCGCGCATTACGGTCGATCCCAACGGCGCATGGGGGCTGGACGAGGCGATTCGCCTCTGCAAAGGCATGGGCGACGTGCTGACCTATGCGGAAGATCCGTGCGGCGCGGAGCAGGGCTATTCGGGTCGCGAAGTGATGGCGGAGTTCCGCCGCGCCACCGGGCTGCCGGTCGCCACCAATATGATCGCCACCAACTGGCGCGAGATGAACCATGCGGTAATGCTGAACGCGGTCGATATTCCGCTGGCCGATCCACACTTCTGGACGCTGAGCGGCGCGGTGCGTGTAGCGCAGCTCTGCGACGAGTGGGGACTTACCTGGGGCTGCCACTCTAATAACCACTTCGATATCTCGCTGGCGATGTTTACCCACGTTGGCGCGGCCGCGCCGGGTAACCCGACCGCTCTCGATACGCACTGGATCTGGCAGGAGGGCGACCAGCGCCTGACAAAGCAGCCGTTGCAGATCCGCAACGGCAAAATCGCTGTGCCCGATGCGCCTGGTCTCGGTATTGAGCTGGACTGGGAGCGGCTGCGTCAGGCCAATGAACTGTATAAGTCACTGCCAGCGGGCGCGCGTAACGACGCCACCGCCATGCAGTATCTGATTCCCGGTTGGACGTTCGACCGCAAGCGCCCGGCATTCGGCCGCGCCACAGTGTAAGGAGCAGGAGATGAGTTCGACACCGAAAGTCACAGCGATGCAGGTTATTCCGGTAGCCGGATATGACAGCATGTTGCTCAATCTGAGCGGCGCGCACGCGCCTTTTTTCACCCGTAATATCGTGATTATCAAGGATAACGCGGGCCACACCGGCGTAGGCGAAATTCCCGGCGGCGAGAAAATCCGCCAGACGCTGGAAGATGCGGCGTCGCTGGTGATCGGCAAAACGGTCGGCGAGTACAAGAACGTACTCAGCCTGGTGCGCAGCACCTTCGCCGACCGCGATTCAGCGGGACGCGGCAGCCAGACCTTTGACCTGCGCACCACTATCCATGTGGTCACCGGCATCGAGGCGGCACTGCTTGACCTGCTGGGGCAGCACCTGCAGGTCAACGTCGCGACGCTGCTGGGCGACGGCCAGCAGCGCGACCGCGTTGAGATGCTCGGCTATCTGTTCTACGTCGGCGATCGTAAAAAGACGGCGCTGCCCTATCAGAGCCAGGAAGATGAAGCCTGCGACTGGTACCGCCTGCGCCATGAAGAGGCGCTGACGCCGGAAGCGATCGTGCGTCTGGCCGAAGCGGCCTATGACAAATATGGCTTTAACGACTTTAAACTTAAGGGCGGCGTGCTGCGCGGCGGCGAAGAGGCAGAGGCGGTCACGGCGCTGGCGAAGCGCTTCCCGGAGGCGCGCATTACGCTCGATCCCAACGGCGCCTGGTCGCTCAACGAGGCGATCCTGCTCGGCAAACAGCTGAAAGGCGTGCTGGCCTATGCGGAAGATCCGTGTGGCGCAGAGCAGGGTTATTCCGGCCGCGAAGTGATGGCGGAATTCCGCCGCGCCACCGGCCTGCCGACCGCCACCAATATGATCGCCACCGACTGGCGCCAGATGGGCCACACGCTGTCGCTGCAGTCGGTCGATATTCCGCTGGCCGATCCGCACTTCTGGACCATGCAGGGCTCAGTGCGCGTGGCGCAGATGTGTCACGACTTTGGCCTGACCTGGGGCTCGCACTCCAATAACCATTTCGACGTCTCGCTGGCGATGTTCACGCACGTCGCCGCCGCCGCGCCAGGCGCTATTACCGCCATCGATACCCACTGGATCTGGCAGGAGGGCAACCAGCGCCTGACCAAAGAGCCGCTGCAGATCAAAGGCGGCATGGTGCAGGTGCCGCAGAAACCGGGGCTGGGGGTCGAGCTGGATATGGATCAGGTGATGCAGGCCAATGCGCTCTATCAAAAACACGGGCTTGGCGCGCGCGACGATGCGCAGGCGATGCAGTTCCTCGTGCCGAACTGGACCTTCGACAATAAACGTCCATGTCTGGTGCGCTAACTTTTCTGCTCCCTGCGGGGAGCAGTTGTCACGGGAGAAAAGATGATGAGTAACAGAGCCTGGCCGAACACCTTTCGCCGCCGCCTGCAGGCAGGAGAGACCCTGATCGGCAGCTGGTGCGCGCTGGCGAACCCTATTACCACCGAAGTGCTTGGCCTGGCCGGTTTCGACTGGCTGGTGCTGGACGGCGAACATGCGCCCAACGACATTACCACCTTTGTGCCGCAGCTGATGGCGCTTAAGGGCAGCGTCAGCGCGCCGGTGGTGCGCCCGCCCTGCAACGAGCCGGTGATCATCAAGCGCCTGCTGGATATCGGCTTCTATAACTTTCTGATCCCCTTTGTGGAAACCGAGGAAGAGGCGCTGCGCGCCGTGGCATCGACCCGCTATCCGCCCGCCGGCATTCGCGGCGTATCGGTATCGCACCGCAGCAACATGTACGGCACGCTGCCGGACTACAACGCCACGGTGAACGAGAACATCACGCTGCTGGTGCAGATTGAAACCCAGCAGGCGGTCGACAATATCGACGCCATCGCGGCGGTAGAAGGCGTCGACGGCATCTTTGTCGGACCAGGCGATCTCTCTGCCGCGCTCGGCTATCTCGGCCAGCCTGCCCATCCCGAAGTGCTGAAGGTCATCAGGCATGTGTTTGAACGCGCCAAAGCGGCGGGCAAGCCGAGCGGTATCCTGGCGCCGGTGGAAGCGGACGCGCGCCGCTATCTGGAGTGGGGCGCCAGCTTTGTTGCCGTAGGCAGTGATTTAGGAGTCTTCCGCAACGCCACTCAGGCGCTGTGCAACAAATTTAAGCAGTAACTGACGAAGAGGAAAGGCAATGAAAATTGGATTTATCGGCCTCGGCATCATGGGCAAACCGATGAGTAAAAACTTGGTGAAAGCGGGTTATTCCCTGGTGGTGCGCGATCACAACGCCAGCAACGAAGCGGAATTAACCGAACTGGGTGCCACCGTGGCGAAATCGCCGAAAGAGGTGGCCGAGCAGGTTGACGTGGTGATCACCATGGTGCCGAACTCGCCGCAGGTGAAAGAGGTGTGCCTGGGTGAAAACGGCATTATCGACGGCGCTAAGCCGGGCCTGATCGTCATTGATATGAGTTCTATCGCGCCGCTCGCCAGCCGCGAAGTGCATGACGCGCTGGCGAAGAAGGGCATCAAAATGCTCGACGCGCCGGTCAGCGGCGGCGAGCCGAAAGCGATCGAAGGCACGCTTTCCGTGATGGTGGGCGGCGATAAAGCGGTCTTCGACAGCTGCTACGACATCATGAAGGCGATGGCGGGCTCAGTGGTTCACACCGGCGATATCGGCGCAGGCAACGTCACTAAACTGGCGAATCAGGTTATCGTGGCGCTCAATATCGCGGCGATGTCAGAAGCGCTCTCGCTGGCGACCAAAGCGGGCGTGAATCCTGAGCTGGTCTATCAGGCGATCCGCGGCGGTCTGGCGGGCAGTACCGTACTCGACGCCAAGGCGCCGATGGTGCTGGATCGCAACTTCAAGCCGGGTTTTCGTATTGACCTGCATATCAAGGATCTGGCGAACGCGCTGGATACCTCACACGGCATCGGCGCACATCTTCCGCTCACCGCCGCAGTAATGGAAATGATGCAGGCGCTGCGCAATGACGGGCAGGGCAACGCCGACCACAGCGCGCTTGCCTGCTATTATGAAAAATTAGCGAAAGTTGAGATTACCCGTTAACGCGTTGCGGCGGCCCGGCGCGGCCGCCGCAACGCGCCATCACGGATGATGAATCGTCTATCAACAGCGCCTGGATTGCCTATGAAAATCGTAATCGCACCGGATTCATACAAAGAGAGTTTATCCGCCTCAGGCGTGGCAGCCGCGATTGAAGCGGGCTTCCGCGACATCTTTCCTGACGCCACCTACGTAAAAATACCGGTTGCCGACGGCGGTGAGGGCACGGTTGAGGCGATGGTAGCGGCGACAGCGGGGAGTATCGTTAACCTGCGCGTAACCGGGCCGCTTGGCGCGCCGGTCGACGCTTTCTACGGCCTTTCCGGCGACGCGCGCACCGCCTTTATCGAAATGGCGGCCGCCAGCGGGCTGGAACTGGTGCCTGCCGCGCAGCGCGATCCCTTAACCACCACCTCGTTCGGGACGGGAGAGCTTATCCGGAGCGCGCTGGACAAGGGCGTCGGGCATATCATTATCGGCATCGGCGGCAGCGCCACTAACGACGGCGGCGCAGGCATGATGCAGGCGCTGGGCGCGAAGCTGCTGGATGCGCAGGGAGAAGAGATCGGCTTCGGCGGCGGCGCGCTGCCGGCGCTGGCCAAGATTGATATCGACGGGCTGGACGCGCGCGTGCGGCAGTGCCGTTTCGAAGTGGCGTGCGACGTCACCAACCCCTTGACCGGCCGCGACGGCGCCTCGGCCATATTCGGCCCGCAAAAAGGCGCGACGCCGGAGCTGGTCGAGCAGCTGGATCGCGCGCTGGCGCACTATGCTGCGATTATTCAGCGCGATCTCGATATCGACGTGCTGCATATTCCCGGCGGCGGCGCAGCGGGCGGCATGGGCGCGGCGCTGCACGCTTTCTGCCAGGCGGATTTGCGGCGCGGCATCGAGATCGTCACCGAGGCGCTGGGGCTGGCGGAACAGGTGAAAGACGCATCGCTGGTGATTACCGGCGAAGGACGCATCGACAGCCAGAGCATCAACGGCAAGGTGCCGATTGGCGTGGCACAGGTGGCGAAAGAGTTTAATAAGCCGGTTATTGGCATTGCCGGCAGCCTGACGGCGGATGTCGGCGTCGTGCACCAGCATGGCCTGGATGCGGTATTCAGCGTGCTTTACAGCATCTGTACGCTGGAGGAGGCGCTGGCGAACGCAGAAACTAACCTGCGGCTGGCGGCCCGCAATATTGCGGCGACGCTGAAGATGGGCGGCGAGCTGAAATAAAACAGGCGGGTGTTTAAATGCGTGCGGACGCGGATAAAACGGCCCGCTCGCAAACAGGCAAAACAGAATTTCCCGGCGGCACCTCATCCCTGAGGCGCCGCCGTCACCGGGCCTGGCTGCGCGTGGTACCAAAACGCTCCCGCCGTTTTTTCGCTGTCGCTTTGCTTCCCGACTCTCTTATCCGCTTCTCTGTTCCGGCGCGGTCTGTAAGGCGCGGCTTACTTCTTATACTTCGCTTCCAGCGTCGCGAACCAGGGCGCGATAAAGTCGGTATTGCCGCCCCAGCCGGGGACGATGTTGTTCAAGGCCGCCACGTTAATCGCGCCTGGCTGGCTGTTCAGCTGCTGCTGAGAGATGGAAGCTCCCTTGAAATCGTAAGTGGCGGGCGTGGTTTCACCGGCGATCTTATTCGCCACCAGACGCATATTCACCGCGCCGATGATTTTCGGATCGACCGCCACGGTCTGCACCCAGGGGCTGTTTTTCTCACGCATCAGCTGCAAATCCTGGTTGGAGACGTCAATGCTGTAGAGCTTGATCTCAGTGCGGCCATTCTCCTGCAGGGCTTTATAAGCGCCCTGGCTGAAGGCGTCCCACGCGCCCCAGATCGCATCAATCTTGCCTTTCGGATATTTCGCCAGAATCGCGCCGATCTTGTTGGCGGTATCGCCCTGCACATCAGAGGAGACGGCGCCAATCGACTCCAGCTGATGAATGCCCGGATTCTCTTTCAGCAGCTTCTCATACACCACCTGACGGCGCTCCATCGGCGGAAAGCCCGCGACCCACAGCTTGAGAATATTGGCTTTGCCGTGAAAATCCTGGATCAGCTGGCCGAGAGAGGCCTGCGCCAGCGAGGCGTCATCCTGCGCGGTCACGGTAACGCCCGGTACAGGCGTATCGACCGGGGTATCGAATACCGAGACTTTAATGCCTGCGTCGGCAATGCGCTTCACCAGTCCGCTGGCATAGGGCGCTTTGCCATGGGAGAGAATAATGCCGTCATACTTCTGACTGATCGCCTGGTTGACGAAATCCTGAAAGCGCGCGTCGTCGCCGTTGCTGAGAAAGGTGCTGACCTTAAAGCCCAGCTTGCGGCCTTCCTGAATAGCGCCTGCGACAAACTGCGTGGTGTTGTCGTCGGAGCCCAGATTGCGGATCACCGCGATGCGTACCGGCCCGTTATGGCTGGCAATGGGCGCGGGCACCGGCGCGACGGTATCGGCGAAGGCGCTGGCGGAGAGCAGGCTGAGGGTCAGCAGAGAAATCGAGATTTTTTTCATTGTTTTTTCCAGGTTAATCAGCGTTAGCGGCGCTGAACGTAGGTCATCGCCAGTGCCAGAGCCAGCACCAGTCCTTTAATAATGTCCATGGCGTAATAGGGAACGGAGAGCATCACCAGCCCGTTTTGCAGCACGACGAGCAG